>JARFRT010000143.1 GCA_029287105.1 Akkermansiaceae bacterium
CAATTAAGGCTTGTACGCTATATGATGCGGAGTCATCATAAGCGATGCCTCGCAACCCTAACAAAATTGACTACAGTGGAGGACTTCCCGATGGATTTGAAGCTTTCGAAATCCTCGAAGATCCTCGCACAGGACATCACAAAAAGCACCACTTTGGAGAGATACTCTTCATGGCAGTGAGTGCCACGCTCTGCGGAATGAACAACTTCGAGGAGATCGAAGACTTCTGCGAAAACCAGACCGAATGGCTATGCAAGTGGATCATCCTTCCCAACGGAGTTCCCAGAGCACAAACCTTTCGTAATATCTTCATGCTGATTTGCCCGAAGCGATTCAACGAATGTCTGCGTGCCCACCTTGGAGTGCTTTCACCACGCCTGCGGGAGCAGATCATTGCACTCGATGGCAAAAGTCTCCGTGGAAGCCACACCCTGAAACAGGGACCCGTACACGTTGTCAGCGCTTGGGCCTCCGAGCAACGTCTTACCATCTGCCAGGATCACGTTCGCGATAAACAGAATGAGATCGCAGCCATGGGGCGAATACTCGACCAGCTTGATCTGGAGGGGCACACCGTCACTATCGATGCCATGGGAACCCAGCGTGAGTTTGCCCGCAAGATCACCTCCAAGAAAGGCAACTACCTCTTTGCGCTCAAAGGTAATCAAGGACGGCTCCACAAGGAGGCAATCGACCACTTCCACTTCGCGTTGCGTCACCTGAGACTCCGGACGGCCAAGGGCTGGAGCCTTCATCAGGACCACCAGAAGGGACATGACCGCGACACGCTGTGCAGCATAGTTGCCACGGATCGCCTTGACTGGATGGACTCCGAAATACGGGACCAGTGGGCGGGATTGCGCACCCTCATTGTGGTTGAGAACGACACGGTCGAATGCTCGACGGGACGCCAACGCCGGCGCGAAAGACGTTACTATCTGAGCAGTCTTCCTGCCGATGCCCAGCAACTGCGCGAGAGCATCCGTGCACACTGGAGTATTGAAAACAACTGCCACTGGTCATTGGACACATGCTTCAAGGAAGACGCCAACCAGACAGCATCAGGAAATGCCGCCAAGAACCTCGGCACAGTCAGACGCATTGTTCTCAATATCCTCAATGACGACACCGGCACTGTTAAAACACTTCCTAAAAAACGCTTCCAGGCACTCATGAACATCGCCTATCGAGAACGACTACTTTCCCTAGCTTGAGTGCCCTGTTTTAAGTCGGCGGCTGATTTTCTGGACAAAATGCCGTCGCTCCACCACAGTGCCGCGACACCCATGAAAAAATCATTAGGAACCATCAGCGCATTGGCGGCCCTTTGTGCCGGCAGTCAGACGTCCGAGGGCGCGGTCATGACCTCCACGACCATCGACAACTCCATTGTCGTCAGCAACACGGGGGACAACTCCCTGCCGATCTCTCTGGCATTCGATTTCAATGGCGACGCGGTGACCGATTTTGAGATTAGCTCGCCCGCCAACGATTCCATCCTGTACATCACAGCCCTGAACGGGAGTCAAATCGTGGTTGATTCAGCTACATCGGCCGTCAAGTCATTGCAAATAGGCGATGTGATCGACCCTGGAAATCAAGTCTATCTGGCGGGCGGCCCCCACATTCTGCACAGCCCACTGAATGCGGCCGCCTCGATCATCCAGGAAGGCTCCGTCTACTTTGGCATTCATTTCCCCGGACTAAGCGGCTACGAGGAAGGATGGGTGCGACTAGACACCACCCTCAATGGAGGCACCTATGATGAGTCGGGCGACAGCATCATTGCGGCCACTTCACAGTGGGAAAGCACACCGAACGGGAGCATCACCATCGTGCCCGAACCCTCATCGAGCCTGTTGGCGATGGCGGGTCTGGCTTCGCTCACTTTCCTGAGGCGGCGGCAAGACTAAGCCCATCCGGAAACAACGATCCGTGCTGCTATGTCGGTGAGTGATTTGGTGGCGCGGGCGCTGGAGGGTGATCTCAATCACCGGGAAGACCAGTGCGCCCTGACCGAGGAATGGGTCATGCCGGCGATGCCGGAAGTGGTCCGCCTGGCCACAGCCGCCAGGGAAAAGACGAATTTCAGCCATCAGCAGCGGATTGAAAAAAATGCGCGCCGGCCCGTGCAGGTTGCCGAGGGCGACAGGGACTTGGCGCAGTACCCCATCGGGTTTTGCAAAATCATCTGCGAGGATGTGTTCAGGGATTTGTCGCAACACCCCCTGATCCAGGACCTTGTCAACCGGGGCGTGGTCTTTAAGAACGTCTACATCATCCTCTACGGGCGCTATTTTCAGAACGCCATCCAGATTGGCAACCTCTATCTCGATGCGGCGAATGATACGGTCGATCCGGAAAAGCCCTTCCTTGAGTGGATGCCGATCGCGGACTTGGATTACCAGAACCTGGAATCATGGGAGCAAGTGATCTCCGTGGTGGAAAGCTACTTCCATACCCGGGTGATCCCTAACCGCTATTTCCCCTTGCTGGCGCCGTTTGTGCCGTTCCTCTCGATCCGAAGTGAGGGACAGCTGGAGTTGCTGATGTTTCAAGACCTCTTTTTTTTGAAGGACCTCGGTGATGGTATGCGCCGATACATTGAATGGATATCCAGCAAGCAGGGCGCCGCGGCCCGGACATTGTCCAAAGATGACCAAGCGCTGCTCAAGCGTGAGTTTGGAGCGAACCTCTTTCAGCAATTCCCGTTTGAGTATGCTCCCGCGACCACCGAACAACTCATCGACCAGGCAAAGGATCTTTACGCCGCCTCGCTGGATGAGAATGGCGAGGCGGTCATCACCAAACTGGTCGAACTCGCCCGGCAGGCCTCGGTGATCTTCAAATCCCGCCAGCTGAAAAGCCGGGGCACGAGGTAGGCAGGGGGAGGGTGAGGCGGGGCGATGCCCCCTTGTCCGATCCAGACGTCACCCGGACTTCTTGCCCCCCGGCTTGGTCCGCTGCTCGCCGAAGTATTTCTCGCTACGGTAGCGCAACCAGACCCGCAACACCTGCGGCACCTTTTCGCGCTGCTCCTTGGTGAGCGTTTCATAAAGTGCCATCGCCTTCTCGCGCTCGCCCCGGCAGGCACGGTTGTTGTGCGCGTCCCAGTAGCTGCGCGCCACGCGGATGCGACGGCTGACCTCCTTGATCAGCTCTTTGCCGGCGAGCGGTTTGTTGGAGGGTTTCTTTTTAGCGGGCATCTTCGGCTTGAGCGGATTTTTTGGCCTTGGCCAGCATGCCTGCGACCAAGGGCTTGAGCGACAGGCCCTGCACCGAGATGGAGAAGATGACGATCATGTAGGTGACTAACAATATCACATCACGGATCTCACCTAGGCTGGTGGGAATCGCCAGCGCCAGCGCGACGGAGATACCACCACGGATACCGCCCCATGTCAGGATCTTGGTGACACCGGGGGTAAAGACCCTCCACCGCTTCAGAATGCTGATGGGGATCAGCACGGCGATGTAGCGCGCCAGCAGAGTGACGGGGATCAACACAAGCCCCGCCAGCAGAACCGGAG
>JARFRT010000201.1 GCA_029287105.1 Akkermansiaceae bacterium
ACGGCGAATTTGCCAAAGGTGACTCGCGGCTTTTTGTGAGTCGCGGGCTGGGAACCGTCGGCACCCCGGTGCGTTTCGCCTGTGTGCCGGAAGTCGCGATCCTGACGTTGCGGGCGGACGTGGATTTCAAGCTTTAAGCTCCAAAGACCAAGTAAGCTCTAAACTCCAAAGACCAAGTAAGAAAGACTGGCTACTTCACCTATCCTCCGCAGTGGACAGGACTGCCTCGCCCACTCGGCTATGCTGATATGCAACCCTCCTCCTCCGTCGGGCAGGAATGAATTCGTGCGTTGTCCACTCTCCCTATCCCCCTCCGCTTCACGGTGGGCCTGGGGAGGAGGGACACTCCTGTCCCTCGGCAACCCGAGCCCGCAACCCAAGCCTTCTTTAGCGTATTTCGCGGTTGAAAAACGCATGAGCAACCTACCCGAAGGTGGTGAGAAATGCGACCTCGAGTGCGAGTTGTTCCTGGACATTGGTTTCCAGGTTGGCGCGGAGTTGTTCGATGGCGTCCATGCGTTTGAGGAGGTCGCTGAGCTCGTGGCGATCGGCGACCTGTGCGGTGGTTTGTTTATCACCGGGGAAGTCAAGGCGATCCACGGAGCATTTTTGGCGGACCACATCTCCGACCCATGAGATCAGCACCTCGAGGAGTTTCTCGCGCTCCCTGAGGTATTCGGATTCCGTGTGGGCGAGGTAGAATTTCTCACGTTTATCGAGCCAATCGCCCTCGGTCGTGTTTTTATATTTTTTGGTTTCCTCCTTCAGCGCCAGGTCATTGATTTTGGCAATTTCCGCATGCCGCTTGGCAAGAATGGAGCTAAAGCACGCCCGCAAGGTCAGGGCGGCACCGACGTCCCCCATCCCCTGCCGTGCCATCGACGCCAGGGCGGAAAGAAGCTGATCCTGCGCGGCATTGGTAACCCGTCCTTCACCGGACGACATCAGCGGCAGGCGGACGCAGCGCGACAGGATCGTCGGCAGCAGGAGGTCCGGGGCATCACTGACGAGCAGCAGCAAGCAATCGGCAGGCGGCTCCTCCAGCGTTTTCAGAAAAGCGTTCTCGGCGCCCACGCCCATGCGGTCGGCATGCAGGATCACGCCCACCTTCCATTTGCCGGGAGGTGATGCCACGTAGAATGATTTTTCCAACTCGCGGATATCGCCGACAACGATTCGGCGTGATTTCGACTGTGGCCGGACGATCCGGACCAGTTCGCCCTCGAGTTCATCAAGCGATTTTTGCACGGGTTCCTCGACTTCGCCAAAGAGGTTCGTGCCACTGGCGTCGGGTGCCGGATTGATCAGGGAGATGACTCGTGCCGCCAGATCTTCCTTGCCGCTGCCTGCCTCGCCGGTCAGCAGAAAGGCGTGGGCGAGCCGGCCCCTGTCGTGGGCTGCTTCCATCAGGTGATAGGCTTTATCTGCCGTGAATGCCATTGTGCGCCCATCCTGCCAACCAATCCCCGCAGGGCAACCTGAAAAGCGTGTCAGCGGCCTGAAAAATAAAACAAATAGTGATGATGGGGACGGTATCGTTGGACAAAAGGGAAATAAAACCCCAGCTTTCCACGTCTTAGCTGTAGCATATCAACTTTTTACCATGAAAACCATACAACTCGCCGGCCTTGCGCTGGCCATGACCGCATCCTTCGCCACCGCTGGCGGTGATGGATGGATGACCGACTTCGAAGCCGCCCAGAAAAAGGCCGCTGCGGAAAACAAGGATCTCCTCGTCGACTTCACCGGCTCCGACTGGTGTAGCTGGTGTATCAAACTCAATGAAGAAGTCTTCTCCCATGACGCGTTTAAGAAGGGTGTCGCCGACAAGTTTGTGCTTGTTGAGCTTGATTTCCCGCGGGACAAGTCCGGGATCAGCGAAGCTGTTCAGAAGCAGAACGCCGAGCTTCAGGAAAAATTCCAAGTCAAGGGATTCCCAACCATTCTCTTGCTTGACGCGCAGGGACGCCCCTTCGCCCAAACCGGCTACCAACCCGGCGGACCTGAGAAGTATGTCACGCACCTCGACGAACTGCGCGCCAAGCGTGTGGAGCGCGACCAGGCATTCGCGGCGGCTGAAAAGCTGACCGGCATGGAAAAGGCCAAGGCATTGGTCGGCGCACTCAAGAGCCTCCCCGAAAACCACCTCGGCCACTACGCTGAGATTACCGCGCAGATTGCCGAGCTCGACCCCAAGGACGAGACCGGCTTCGTCGCCGCGCAAACGCGCAAAAACGCGATGGCGGCCCTGCAGAAAGACGTTATGGCCGCCATGCGATCGGGCAAGCCCGATGAGGTGATTGCCAAAATCGACCAGTTCATCGCCGACAACAAGGTTGTGGGTGATGAGAAGCAGGCGCTGCTGGGCATGAAAATGAATCCGCTTCTCGGTGCCAAGAAGTTTGACGAAGCCGCCAAAGTGATTGACGAGTTGATCGCTGCCTCCCCTGAATCCAAGGCCGCCAAGTTTGCTGCAGAGTTTAAGCCACGTCTTCAGAAAATGAAGGAGGACGCGGCCAAGCCCAAAAAGCCCAACCCACCGCACGGCCAGCCTGGCCATGTGCATGGTGCGGAATAATGGGTTGCCACCAGTCTCGAAAGCGCGTCGGATCATCCGGCGCGCTTATTTTTTGCACGCCTCTCAGTGGCTTGCCGGTGCGGGTGGCGCAGCGACCAATTCGATCGCCTTCACAAAGTTCACGCTGGTCCCCAGCGCCGGGGCTATGCGCAGGTCGCGTCCCCCGAGCTGGTGGGTGACGCCGTGGACGGGTTGTGCCGGGTCAAGCCCCAGCATCTCGGGAATGTCCCATCCTCCGTGTTGTCCGTCAGACAGCAAAAAAGGAACAACAATCACCTGATCCCGGGTCACCGTCTCCTGCCACTGCCGGACGAAAGGTTCCTCCTCAAGCCATGCATCGGCGATCTCCATCAGGCCACCTTTTTCCCGGAGCGCCTGGGCGTGGTCGAGCAGGGTTTGTTTCGAACGGCTGTTTTTGGTCGAGCCGTGCCCGACGAGTAACAGGCTGGTCTCATCGGGCCTCCAATCGCCTGCCAGGTCTTCAGCCGTCTGGGCAATCAAGTCCTGCATCATCGGGTGGGTTCCGACCGGTTCGCAGTATCTCACCGTATCAGGCAGGCTGTCCAGCTTGAGTAGTCCCGGGATGACCTGGCGTGTGAAGTAGCCCTCGGCAAGGAAATCGGGGACGATCACCACGTGTTCGGAATGGATTTTTGCAAGTGCCTCCGCGACCCATGGTTCCTCCTTGAGAAAGGCACAGTGGACTTCGGAAAATTCGCCACGATCCCGCAACACCTCGGCATGCATCCGGCAGGAGCGCGATGAGTCGGGGTGCTTGGACGATCCGTGCCCCAGCAAAAGTAATGCCGTGTTGTTCATCCCGGTCACCATAACAGCCCGCCGACAGAGCACGACCCAATTTTTTCAACCCGTCAGGATAGTAAGCTCCGGAGGGCCGCTCCCCTCCCTGCATCAAATCTGGTAATCACCAGCGTCCGAGCTCAAGTGCAGGCCGCACTCGTATTTCTCACCCCCGAAGCGTGACGACTCGGCCGACTCCCCGGCAACCACCGGCGAGGTGGAATGCCAGTCGCCCATGGTCTGGTAGCCCTCGGCTTCCAGCGGGTGCTTGGGCAGGTTGTTGTCGTAAAAATACGCGGACACCTGGGCATCGGCCCAATCGAGGATCGGGTAAACCTTGAGGGTGCGTTTCTGTTGTTCGGCAAATTGCCTTTCGGCGCGTGTGCTGGAGTGGGACCGGCGCAGGCCACTGACCCAGATATCGGCCCCTAGTTCCTGGAGTGCGCGGTTCATCGGCTCGATTTTATTGATCAGGCTGTAGCGTGCATTCCCCTCCTCGCCTTGCTCCCACAACTTACCATGAAGTGCCTCCTGACGTGCGGCCGAGAGTTTGGGCTGATAGACCTTGATATCGACACCCAGGGTCTCGATCAATTGCTCCGCATACTGGTAGGTCTCGGCAAACAAGTACCCGGTATCGAGCCAGATCACGGGCATCTCGGGAGCGTGTTTACGCACCAGGTCCAGCATCACGGCGGCCTGAAGGCCGAAGCTGCTGCTCAGCACCAGGCGCGAGCCAAACTCCTTGTGCAGCCAGCTGATACGCTCAGGCGCAGTCATACGTTCAAAGGAGGCATTCACCTTCTCGACGTCTGTTGCTGTCTGTATCCCCTCCGTCATCATGATATGCCTAGCTGATATTTTCGTGGAAATTATTGCCGGCTGTCGTGGCTTTGACATATCCGGCGCGGATGACAAAATCGCCAAAGCGCTCGCCGTCATTCCGCTGTTTCGCGTAGTCTTCGATGATCGGGGATAACAGCGCCTTGATCTCACCAGCGGGAAGCGACTCGCGGTAAAGCTTGTTGAGGCGCTGCCCGTGGAACCCGCCACCGAGGTAAACGTTGTATTTTCCGGGGGCCTTGCCGACAAAGCCGATCTCGGCAATAAAGGGACGACCGCAGCCGTTGGGACATCCTGTCATCCGGATCGTGATGGCGTCGTGCCGCAGTCCGGACGACTCGATGGTCTCCTCGAGTTCGGTAATCAGATCCGGCAGGTAGCGTTCGCTTTCGGCAAGCGCCAGACCGCAGGTTGGCAAGGCAACGCAGGCGATGGAGTTCAGGCGGAGTGCACTGCGTTCGTGGGAATCGTTCAGTTTGTACTCAGCTAACAATGCATCGACCTCGGCCCGTTTTTCGGGAGAGACATTGGCGATCATCAGGTTCTGGTTCGCCGTCAGCCGGAAGTCGCCGTCACCGAGGATTTCGGCAATTTTGCGCAGACCGGACTTCATCGGGTAGGCCGGGGTATCGAGCACACGACCGCCTGCGATAAACAGGTTGAGGTGGCTGTTCCCATTTGCGTCTTCGGTCCAGCCAAAGCGGTCGCCATTGGTTTCAAATTTGAACTCGCGTGCCGGTTCAAGTGGGTAGCCGAGGTATTCCTCGAGTTTGTTGCGGAACCCGTCGGCGCCCATACGTTCGACCGTGTACTTCAGTCGGGCATGTTTACGGTTGCACCGGTCACCGAAGTCGCGCTGCACGAGCACGACCTTTTCGGCCACGTCCACCGCCTTTTCGGGCGGGATAAAACCGATCACCTCTGCGAGGCGTGGGAAGGTATCCTTCTGGCCATGGGTCATGCCCATACCACCGCCGACGGAGACGTTGTAGCCAACGATTTTTTCGTCTTCGATGATCGCGATAAACGACAGGCAGTGCGCGTAGATGTCGACATCATTGGACGGCGGCACCGCCACGGTAATCTTGAATTTGCGGGGAAGGTAGGTCTTGCCGTAGATTGGCTCCTCCTCCTGTTCGCTGGAGATGACTTTCTCCCCATCGAGGAAAATCTCGTGGTAGGCACCGGTCTGGGGAAGCAGGTGCGTGCTGATATCGTTCGACAGCTTGATGGCCTCGGCGTGAGCCCAGCTCAAGTGCGGGTTCGGGTTGCACATGACGTTGCGGTTGACGTCGCCGCAGGCGGCGATGGTATCGAGGGCCGCGTCATTGATCTCCTTGATGGTCCGCACCAGATTGGCCTTGATCACGCCATGAAGCTGAAACGCCTGACGTGTGGTCAGCTTCAAGGTGCCGTTGGCAAACTCGTCCGACAGCCGGTCCATCTCCAGCCACTGGGTGGGGGTCACCACGCCGCCGGGCATACGCACACGGATCAGAAACGAATAGGCCTTCTCCATCTTCTTCTTACGCCGACCTGCGCGGACATCACGGTCGTCCTGAAGGTACATCCCGTGGAATTTGCTCAACTGCTGGCTATCGGCAGAGATGGCACCGGTCGTGGCATCGGCAAATTCCTCGGCAAGCGTCCCCCGCAGGTAATTGCTGTTCAGTTTCAACGGCTCGTTGGCCGAAAGTTTTTTTTCTTCACTCATGTTCTTATTTCTAAAATCCCCGACTCCCCGGAGTCGCATTTATTTCCAATTTTCCACTCAATACACATCACGCTGGTAGCGTTTCGCTTTTTTCATACTGGCGAGGTAGGCCTCGGCTTCTTCGGCTGACTTCCCCCCTTGGGTGCTGATGATATTGTGCAGGGTTTCGTGCACACACTTGGCCATATGCGCGGCGTCGCCACAAACGTAGAAGTGGGCGCCCTTTTCCAACCACTGCCACAGTTCGTCGGCATTCTCCTGCATCTTGTGCTGGACGTAGATTTTTTCCGGCTGATCACGTGAAAACGCGACATCGAGTCGGGTCAGGTTACCCTTTTTCAGATGCTCCTGCCACTCGAGCTGGTAGAGGAAGTCCTCGTTGTACTGCTGGTCACCAAAAAAGAGCCAGCTGTCACCCGTGGCCCCGGTCGCGGCACGCTCCTCGACGAACGCGCGGAAGGGTGCGATACCCGTCCCCGGCCCCACCATGATGATCGGGGTCTCCCCGGCTTCCGGAAGGCGGAAGTTCTTGTTGTGATGGACATAGACGGAAACCTCGATTCCCTTGGGGGCATCATCAGCAAGGAAGGTGGAAGCCACCCCCTTGCGGGATTTGTCATGGGTGTCGTAGCGTACCACCGCCACCGTTAGATGCACTTCCCCCGGGTGAGCCTTCGGACTGGAGGCGATGGAATACAGGCGTAATGGCAACTTCCGTAAAATATCCACCAACTGCTGGGCCGTCACCTTTTTGGCGGGATATTGCTCCAACAGATCGACAATCTGGCGGCCATGCGCCCATGTCTTGTAGGCCTCCTTGGAGGACTCATCGAGCAGCTTGGCCAACGCCTCGGAACCGGCCAGCGCCTGCCAGGCACTAGCCACTTTCCGGGAGAGCCCGGTGATATCCAGGTCGACCGTCAGTGCCGCGCCGAGGGAATGTTTCCCGACACCCTTGACCTCCACTTCGGTGTCTGCGTCGAGACCGGTCGCGTTGAGCAGGGAGGTCACAACGTCCTCCGCATTACGGGGAAGCACGGCAAGTACATCGCCGGCTTCATAGCTCAAGCCGGAACCCTCGAGCGAGAGCTCGACGTGATGGGTTTCCTTGTCGGACCGCTCACCGCTCAGAAGCTGGTTCTCGAGAACTTTCGCCGGGAAGGGATTTTTTTTGTCGTAGACGGGAAACTGCCCGGTCGACGCCGCTGGTGCAATCGACGGCCCCTTCGACGCGGAGGCGGCATCGGCAAGCTTGCTCCAGACGTCTTGGCTCCACGCCGCGAAACTCTCGTCGAAATCGACATCGCAGTCGACCCGGTCGGCGATCCGGACCGCACCCAGTTTTTCCAACTGCGCATCCACATCCTTGCCTGTCTGGCAGAATTGGTCGTAGCTGGTATCGCCGAGTGCACAGACGGAAAACTCGACCCCCTCAAGGGAGACGCCGCCCTCCATCAGTTGCTGGTAAAACTCCTCCGCGGCCTCGGGCGGGTCGCCCTCACCCCAGGTGCTGACCACCACCAGCAGCGTGCCGGCATCTTTGAGGTCGGAGGGCTTGGCCTCGGACATGTTGACCAGGCTCGACTTGAAACCTTTTTGTTTCGCCGCCTTGAACACCTGATCGGCCAGTTCCTCGGAGTTGCCGGACTCTGTGCCGTAGAGGACGGTGACTTTGCGCGCGGAGGCGGCCCCAGGGGTCGCAGCGGACGCAGCAGGGTCGCCTTGGTATCCGGCGAGGAAGCCGCTGAGCCAGGCGGTCTGGCGGGCATCCATGGCGCCGAGCAGGGCCGTGAGTTGGTTTTTCTGCGCATCATCGAGCGGCGCGTGGTCTGGAAACTTAATCATTAGTTAATTTATAAACTTACTTTTATTCGCGCCGAAAAGATGTCCTTAACTTGGGGGGATGCAAGCGAAAAGCCCGCAATCTTTGACATAAGCCGCAAAACACCAGGGGAAGATGTCTGGGAAGGACGCCTAGGAAAGCTCATCGACGATGGCCTTGACCAGACCCTCGATGCTGTGGGTTTCGGCCTCGATGACATTGGAGTGGCCCAGTTCCTTGAGTTTGGCGGTGGTGATGGGGCCGATACTGGCGGCTTGGCAGCCTTCGGGCCAGGTGAGGCCTAGATCGTTGAAGTAGCTGGCGGTGGACGAGCTGGTGAAGGTGACCAGGTCAGCGCCACCTTCGGCGAAGCGTTCGGCGGCGCCGGTGGGGTCATCGGTTTCGGCGACGATCCGGTAGGCGATGCATTCGTCGACGATAGCGCGTTGTTCTTCCAGGCCTTTGGCGAGGATATCGCGGGCATTTTCCGGGCGCACCCAGAGGATGGTTTGGTTTTCGACGTCCTCCTGTTCCTGGAATGTCTCCAGCAGGCCCTCGGCGATGTGGCGCTCCGGGACGAGGTCGGCGACAAAGCGGTAACTCTTGATGGCGGCGGCGGTGCCTGGCCCGACGGCGGCAATTTTGACGCCCCCGATACTGCGGGCATCGGCGTAGGTGGCGTAGAAGGCGTCGAAGAAGCGGCGCACACCGTTGGTGCTGCTGAATACGAGCCAATCGTAGGTATGCACGGCGGCGACGCCCTCGGCAAAGCCTAGTTTATCGACGGGATCCGCGATGCGCAGCACGGGAAGTTCCAGCACATCGGCACCGAGTGCGGTGAGTTCGCTGACCAGCCCGCTCGCCTGCTCCTGGCTGCGGGTGACCACGATGCGTTTCCCCTTGAGCGGGCGATTTTCGTACCATTCTATGTTATTCATTTCTTTGATGATGTTTCCGATGACACCGACGGCCGGTGCCTTGAATTGTTGTTCCTCGGCGGTATCGGCGATGTCCGCCAAGGTGCCTTTGATGGTTTTCTGCCGGCCTGTCGTCGCCCAGCGTGTGAGTGCGATCGGGGTGGTGGGATCGGCCCCGTGTTCGATCAACTGGCTTGTGATCTCGCGCAGCCTGGCCACGCCCATCAGAAAAATTTTGGTGCCCTCGGTCTTGGCGAGGTGGGCGTAGTCGATGCTCCCTTCCTGTTTGTCACTCGCCTCATGTCCGGAAAACACGGTGAGCTGGGAACCGTAATCGCGGTGGGTCAACGGGATCCCCGCGTAGACGGGGCCTGCAAAGGCCGACGAGATCCCCGGGACGATCTCGAATTTCAACCCTGCCGCGGCGAGCACGGCCGCCTCTTCGCCGCCGCGACCGAAAATCATCGGGTCGCCGCCTTTGAGGCGCACCACTATTTTCCCCTCACTGACTTTTTCAACCAGCAGGGCGTTGATTTGATCTTGTGACAGCGTGTGACGGGCTGCGCGCTTACCGACGTCAATTTTTTCGCAACCGGGTTTTGCCCAGGTAAGGAGTTCGGTGCTGCTCAGGGCGTCGTAAACCAAGACATCGGCCTGCTCGATACACTGGCGTGCCTTCAGGGTGACCAGCCCGGGATCGCCCGGTCCGGCACCCGCCAGATAGCAGATTCCGTTCATGACAAGTTGGCAAACAATTCACCTGCCACCCGCTCGGGCTCCGCAGCTGGTCCGGTGACGCTGGACTCGGTGGGTTCGTCCGTGCTGTCCTCGTCGAAGACCCTACCCGCCATGTGGAGGGTGTCGTCATGGATCCATGACCTTACCCCGACGGGGGTGTGACAGCCGGCATCGAGCAGGCGCAGAAATTCGCGTTCGGCAAGCAGCAGCAGCATCGATTCCCGGTGGGTGATCGCCTCGACACAGGCACGTGCGTCATCGTCGTCAGCCCGGATTTCAAAACCCACAATCCCCTGCCCGGCGGCGGGAAGAAAACCATCGGCATCCAAGGCGATGACACGGAGGCCGCCATCGAGTTCACTCTCCAGATCATAGCCAAGCCTGACAAGCCCGGCCTCTGCCAGCATAATGGCATCGAGGTCGTCCTGATCTCTGAGTTTTTGCAATCGGGTGGGCACATTGCCGCGGATGTCGACAAGCTTCAGGTCGGGGCGGAGCCAGGTCAACTGGCGCTGTCGGCGGACGCTTCCCGTTGCCACCGTCGCCCCCTCGGGCAGTTCATCAAGACTGGCCGCACGGGAGCAGACCAGCACGTCCGATACCGGTGCCCGCTCGAGTGCTCCGGCAATTTCAAATTGGTCTGCCAGCACGGTCGGCACGTCTTTCATGCTGTGCACTGCCAGGTCGATCTCGCCGTTGTCCAGCGCAATCACGAGCTCCTTGGTGAACACACCCTAGTCTAACACGCCTTCGGCCTTTGCCACTTCGGACAGCGGCACATCGGTGCGTCGATCACCCGAGGTTGAGATCACCTTGCGGATGATATCGCGGTCGGGGAAGCCGCGTCTCAGAGCTGCCTCTGTCATTACCGCCTGAGCCAATGCAAGTGCGCTACAGCGTG
>JARFRT010000276.1 GCA_029287105.1 Akkermansiaceae bacterium
GTAGAGTGAGGCTTTTTCGGTGTCATCTCGATTGGCGGGCCATTGGTCGAGTGCTTGGAGGTAGAGCTGGATGGCGCGGATGCGGTCTCTCTGGGAGCTGTCGCAGTACTGGCCGCCGCCGCGGTGGTTGCCTCGCTTGAACTCGCCGGCGATGATGTACCCATAATGAGGGATGCTTGTGTAGAGTTGTGCTGCTTTGTCGAGTAGTGCGGCATTACCGGGGTGTTTTTCGATGGCATTTTCGAGTAGGGCGTCGAGTTCGGGGTTGCGATTGAGTCGGCGTAGGCAGTTGTGGGCGTGATCGAGGATGATGGCGAGTTGGGGGAAGTCATCTTCGGTGAGCAGTTTTTGGTAGATGGCGAGTGCCTCCTTGAAGTTGCCATCCTTTTCGAGTTTTTCGGCTTTCCGCTGTTGGTTGGCGTGAGGCTGGTTGGGTTCCTGGGCCGTTGTTTCCGTGGTCAGCAGGCTGATCATCACGGTAGCTATGATTGTTAATTGGGGAAGTTTCATGGTGATTCTGGTGAGGGGTAAAGCTATTTGACGGTTCTTCTTCCTAGCACAGGAGAAGGGGCTTCTCCAACACTATTGCGGCGAGCGGCGTGCTTTGTGACAAAAAAAAGACGGCCGGCAGGCCGTCTCTGATGGGAGAGGGAGTATGATCCACTCCGACCGGTGGCCAGAGCTACTTTTTTTGTCGGTTTTTCGCGAGTTTGTCGGCGAGCCGTTTCAGGTATTGCCCGGCATTTTTATTGCGTTGGGTCGCTTTGATCCAGCTGTCTGGGATGCTGGAAAGGGCGTTGATCTGGGTGATGGCATTGATGGCGTTTTGCTGCGCGTATTCGTTGTTATCGTCATTGAGTTCGGCCATCAGGGCGGTGAGGGCTTTTTCCCTTTGGCCGAGCTTGAAAAGAGATTGGGCGGCGCTGACCCGGATGGCTGACTGGGTGTCGGTGAGGAGGCGGGTCATGTCAGGTTCGGCTTGGGAGGCGGCCTTACCAAGGATCAGGACACCTTGGGCGGCCCAGTAGCGGGTGATGGAGTCGTTGGACCTGAGCTTGGCAATCAGGCCGGGGAGGTTGTCGGCGTCGCGCGCCGAGGCGGTGAATGCGATGTCAACAAGGCTCGGGATATCTTTGGCTCGCGTGTTCCAGTAAGATGAGACGGGTTGTTGGGGGGCGAGCTTGGCAAACATCGGTTCGGGGATCAGGCCGGTATCTTTGACCTCGATCATTTTTTCCTTCAGGCGGGTGCGCATGTTGACGAGACGTTTTGCGTGGGTGGAGTCGGTGGCGAGATTGGTGACCTCCCACGGGTCGGACTGGGTGTCGAAGAGTTCCTCGACGGGTTGGTTGCCCTCCCAGATGTCGTGGTGCCGTCCCTTCAGTTTGTTGCCTTTCCAGGCATGTTGCCAGCCGCGCCATCCGGCCTGACCGAACTGATAGTAGCTGTAGGGTGCTGCGGCGAGGTTGGGGGTGAACCGGCGGATGTACTTCCAGCGTCCATCGGTCAGGCCACGACGCATACCGTAGATTTCATCAAATCGATCGGCGTAGAGAAAAACATGGTGATCCTTGGCAGCGGCTACACGGTGCGGGCCGAGAAATGCGCGGCCTTGCATTTGGCCGGGTTTTTCGGTGCCGGTGATCGAGAGTAGGGTGGGGGCGAGGTCGACAAAGGCGACGGGTTCGTCGACTTTTTGGCCGGGTTTGAAGGGCGAGAGGTGCTGCCATTTTTGGGGGACATGCAGGAGCATCGGGACGCGGATTCCGCTGTCCTTGAGGTAGCGTTTTCCGCGCGGAGTGATACCGCCGTGGTCGCTGTAGTAGAGGACGATGGTGTCATCGGCGAGGCCGGACTTTTTCAGCTCATCGAGGAGTTTGTCGACCTGGGTGTCGAGGGCCGTCATCGTATCATAATAGATGGCGATGTCGGAGCGGATTTCGGGCAGGTCGGGCAGGTAGGGGCGGATGTTGACCTTGGCGGGGTCGATCCGCGGTTTTTTCGGGATGAGGCCGCGCGCCCGGTTGTTCTTGATTTTTGCTTCAAACAGCGAGCTTTCGTGGGAAACGGTCAGGTTGAAAATCGCGAAGAAAGGTGCGCCCTCGGGTCGGTTTTTGTAGTGGGCCTTGCCCGAGCATTCGTCCCAGATCGAGCGATCATTACCTCGAAAGTTGTAATCGGTCTTTGCCCTGTTGGTGCAGTAATACCCGAGCTTGCGGAGGTAGGACGTGTAGGGTTTGTATTTTTTGGAAATCGGGTGCCTGCTGCGCATGTGCTGGGTTCCCTGGGTGACGGCGTAAGCGCCGTTGATGATGGTGGAGCGTGCGACGGCGCAGACCGGTGCGTTTGAGTAGGCGTGTTTGAAGAGCACGCCGTGGGTGGCCAGGGCATCAAGTCGGGGGGTCTGGGCTTCGGTATTGCCGTAGCAGCCGAGCCAGCCGTAGTCGTTGTCCTCGGAGGTGATCCAGAGTATGTTAGGTCGATCCGCCGCGATGGCGGGAAGTTG
>JARFRT010000287.1 GCA_029287105.1 Akkermansiaceae bacterium
GTCTAACAGCAATATGGGAGGGTTTTTCAGCAGGGCTCGCGCGATGGAGAGTCGTTGCCTTTCGCCGCCGGAGAGTTTGACTCCGCGTTCGCCCACGGTGGTGTCGAGTCCACTGGGGAGCTCGCGGACGAATTGGTCGGCATTGGCGGCCTTGAGTGCCGCCCACATTTCGCTGTCGGAGGCATCGCGTTTCCCGAGGTGCAGGTTTTCGCGCACCGGTCCGTTGAAGAGGAATGCGTCCTGGGTGACATAGCCGATGATCGAGCGCAGGGACGGCTTGGCGATGGTGTTGAGTTCGATGCCATCGATGGTGATAGAACCGCGGTCGTATTCGTAAAAGCGCGTCAGCAGGCTGACGACGGTCGATTTCCCTGCCCCAGTCGAACCTACCAGCGCGATGGTCTGGCCAGGTTGCGCCTCCAGACAGATGTCTTGCAGGGTAGGTTGGTCTGCGTAGGAGAAGTGGACCTTGTCGAATTTCACATGTCCTCGGATCGGTTGTTCTAACCGTACTCCGTCGGAGGCGTGAATTTCATCATCTTCATCGAGGATGGTAAACACGCGCTCGGCGGCGGCGCGGGACGATTGGGTCATCTGGTTGAGCTGGTGAAGACGTCCCAGTGGATCGTAGAGTGCCCAGATGATGGTGAAAAACTCGAGTAACACGGCGTTGTTCAGTCCGTGGTAATGGATTTGCCAGGCACCGACGCCGAGCACGAGTGCGTAGCCGATGGAGTTGACGAAGCTCATGCTGGGTGAGTAAATGGCCCACGCTTTCATGACGATCAGGTTGGCGTCGCGGACTTTCGATGAGGATTGGTTGAAGCTGGCGAGTTCGTCGTCCTCTGCAGCGTAGGATTTGATCTGTCGGATGCCGGCGATATTATCGTGCAGCATGGCATTCATTTCCCCGGTTGCTTTCCGTACGATCCGGTAGCGGCCCGCTGCGTGGCGTGTGTAGAGCCAGGCGCCGAGGCCGAGCAGCGGCAGCGGGGCGAGCGCGGCAAGTGCGAGGATCGGGGAGCGGGAAAACAGGAAGGCCGATACAATGAGTACTTGCAGGACGGCGACCAGTCCTTGTTCGATGCCATCGATGAGGATCCGCTCCATTTGTGGCACATCCTCGGCCACCCGGGTCATGATGTCGCCGGTACGGCGATCGTCGAACCACTTGAGGCGGAGTCGTTGGAGTTTGTTATAGAGTTGCGAGCGGAGGTCGTAGACGGCTTTTTGTTCGAAGCTATTGTTGATCAGGATGCGCAGGCAGTTAAAAAAATCGCGTAAGAAGAAGGCGACCAGGACGATGGCGATGAATGGGATGAGCTTGTCGATCTGTTGGGCGTCGATGACCTCGCGCTTGACGCGGCCTGTCATCATCGGGAATGCGAGCAGCATTACGGTCATGAGAATGGCGCATAGCAATTGCGCGGAGGCGAGCTTGGGATACTTACCAAGATAAGAAAAGATACGGAAAATGGTCTTCATGGTGGGTGACTGCTAGTACGCTTGCGGGTATGCCATTGTAAAGACAAGTAAAAATAAGAGGAAATTAAGTAAATTTGGGATTGCCGCACCCCCCCCTTGGGCTCTAGTTTATCCATAACCTACGAGAAACCAACGATCCCAACCCAACGTAAATAATCATGTCAAAAGTATTTGGAACCATCGCAGCTGTCCTCCTTGCTGCCTCTGCATTTATTGCAATGAAAAATCAGGACGCTTATAAGGAAGAAATCAAGGCATACAGTGGAGACGAAGGGTCGGGTGGAGCTGTTGGCGGAGCGAAAGCTGTCAAGGCAAGTACGGAGAAGGAGTTGGCCAAGCAGCAGCTGCGGCGCAGTGATGCCGGGGACCAAAAAGAGGGATACCTCGCCGAGGCGGTCAAGGTTCAGGAGGACCTTGATACGGTGACGGCGCAGTATGAGAAGGCCAATGAGGATGTCGACTCACTCAAGAAGGAGCACAAAAACAATGCGGCCGAGATTGCCAATGCCAATGAGGTGTTAAAAGGGCTTCCCGATCACAAGGAGCTCGTACCGAAGATCAAGCGGATGCGTGCCGAGCTTTCCCAGGCGACCAGCGGCATTGCCACCCAGGAATCCCGTTTGGCCAATCTCGCCCAACAGGACGTGACGGGGAAATCGAAAGTTGCCTCTATCCGTGCGCTGATGAAGCTTCAGAACAGCGGTGAATCATTCCCGTCGCTTAAGACACGCATTAGCTCTATTTATCGCAACTGGGGATTTGTCATCCTTGCCGCGGGCGACAAGGAGGGGGTGGTAACGGACTCCACACTTGATGTCATGCGTGGTGACGAAGTTATCGGAAAGCTCAGGGTCACCGCCGTCGAGGCAGGCCGGGCAGCTGCCGATATCGTGCTTGATTCCGTAGCTGTGGGAACAACGCTGCAATCCGGTGATACCGTGGTGGCCGAGCGCAAGGCGGAGAAGCCCGCCGACCAATAACAGCATCGACACTACGCACACTACACACCAACACCTACCAATCTCAAAACACTTTACTGACTATGAAAGCTATACTTTATCTTATTGCCATCGCCGCCATTGGAGCGGGGGGCTGGTTCTCCTACGACACCATGAACAAGTTCACCCAGCTTAAGGCTGATCGTGAAGAGCTTGAAAAACAGAATGAAAACCGGAAGGCCAGTATCAAAACAACCAAGGAAGAAGCCCTGGCGGTGGAAGCCGAACGCGATGCGGCCAAAGCCAAGCGTGACGACACAACGGCAGAGCTCGAGTTGAAGGAGAAGAATTTGAAGCTTTCCAAGCGCGAAGCCGCTACGTGGAAAAGCAAGATTGCCGAGCAGAAGGAGGAGATGGAAGGAGTCCAGAATGTGATCGCGAGTATCAAAAATTCCTTCAAACAGCTGGGTGAAGTAGAACTCGATCAGATTCCCGGTCTTGTGAAGAAGCTTGAGGATGATCTCAAAGAATCCAGCCGGAAACATGAAGAGCTACAATCACTTGCCGATGCCGCTGACAAGCGTGTGGCAAATAACAACGAGCAGCTTGAAGACCTTAGCCAGCGTATTGCCAAACGGGCTGCCCACATCAGGGGCAACTCTGCGGAAGGTCAGATCACCGCGATCAATCATGATTGGGGGTTTGCCATTGTTAGTATTCCCAGCAACATGCCGGTGAACGAGACTTCGAAGTTGATGATCAAACGGGGCGCGTCATTCATCGGCCACCTCAAGATCAATGCCATCGAGGGCACGCGCATCGTGGCCGACGTCGACTACAAGAGCATGACTCCGGGAATGGTTGCCCAGCCCGGTGACAGCGTGGTGCTGTCCAAACCGGTGACCAACTAAGCTTGGCCTTCTGGGGCGGCGGCTAGATCATGCCGCCACCCTCATACAATCCTGAATGAGGCGACGGGCGTCAACCCCCTCGCGATACGAGAACGGAGTCCTTGCGGGCTTCGTTTTTTGTGATCCGGCCGCTGCCTGACCGGCCGTTACCTGATAAAGCGTTGCTGGAGGTTTTTCAGGATGTTCTGGAGCTCCTTGGCCTGGTTCATCAGGGCCACCATTTCCTCGGGGCCGAGATTCGGCTCGCGCAGTCGGGAGCGGATGGAGGCCTCCTTGTTTTGAAAATGGGTGCTGACCAGCATGGCGGTGGTTTCCTCGGCCGCCCGCACGGGGTTGTCCGCGGTTTCGCCGACGAGGGCGCTACGCAGGGCCAATTGGTCATCTGCCTCGAGTGAGGTGATATAGGTTTGGATGGCGGCCGTGTTGGTGGGGTCGGGCAGTTTGCGCAGGATGTTGCGCAGGATCGAGCCTCCGGGCAATGATTCCAGCGGGTCGGTCAGCGATTCGAGTTGTTCGCCGAGCCATTCCTGCGCTTCTTGCGAGGTGAGGGCGAGGTGGCAGAGGTAGGCGACCGAGCCGTTGACGGGGGTGGCGATGGTACGCGGTGTATCGGACGCGCTGTCCTTGGCGGATTGGCGGTTCTCGTAAAGCTTGCTGCGCGCTTGTTGCTTTTCGGCGAGGACCACCTCGCCGCGGAGTTCCTCGGCGCCGATTCCGAGTTGGGTGGAGATTTGGTTGATCAGTGCCTCCTTGGACATTTTATCGCCGACGTGGGCGACCAGTGCGGCGAGGTCATTGGCGAGTGCGGCCCGCTCCCGGATCGAGCTGAGGTCGCGGGTGGCCATCTCGTGTTGGAGTTTGACGGTGAAGTATTCGTCAGCGTCGGTGACGAGTTTTCGGAACGCCTCGGCGCCGTCCCGTTTGATCAGCGAGTCCGGGTCCTGACCTTGGGGCATGGCAACCATCCGGATGTGCATGCCCTCGGGCGCGAGGATGGTAAATGCCTTGTCCGCGGCCTTGAACCCGGCACCGTCGGCATCAAAGCAGATGATGACATCATTGGTATAGCGCTTGAGCAAGCGTGCGTGGTCGGGGGTGCAGGCGGTGCCGAGGGTCGCGATGGCGCTGCCGATGCCGCTTTCGTGGCAGGCGATGACATCGATTTGGCCTTCGCAGAGCAGGGCGAATTTATCCTTGGTCATGATGCGCCGCGCCTTGTCGAGGGCGAAGAAGACCTTGGATTTTTTGAAAAGGGGGGTCTCGCGGGAGTTGATGTATTTTCCGGTGTTAGGGTCGTCACGCAGTTGTCTGCCGCTGAAGGCGATGATGTCACCATAGTCGTTGTGGATGGGAAACATCAACCGCCCCCTGAAGCGGACATAAAGGCCGGCACGCGCATTGTGTTCTTCTTTCTGGCCGGCGAGGTCGCAGTTGACAAGATCACGGCCGGTGAATTTTTTGTCCCGTGCCCAGTTGAGAAAGACGTCGGGATTGTCCGGCATCCAGCCGACGATCCAGCGTTCCGCCATTTCCTTGCCGTACCCGCGGGATTTGAGGTAGTCGCGGGCGTGTTGGGCGTCGGGCGAGGTGAGCAGTTGCTCGTGCATGAAGCGTGCGGCCTGGTTGTGGACCTCGATCAACCTCGACCGGTTCTTGCGGCGTTTGTCGGCTTCGGGATCGTAGACTTCCTCCTGGATGAGGACACCGCTTCGGGTGGCGAGTTTTTTGACGGCGTCGGGGAAGGGGAGGTTTTCGTAGGCCATGACAAAGCCGATGGCGCTGCCGCCCTCGCCACAGCCGAAGCAGTGGTAGGACTGCCTGGCGGGGTTGACCATAAACGACGGGGTTTTTTCGTTATGGAATGGGCAATTGGCTTTGAAATTCGAGCCGGAGCGTTTCAGCGGCAGGTAGGAGCCCACCAGATCCACGATATCCGTGGCGGCGAGAACCTGCTCGATAGTTTCATCTGGAATGCGACCCACGGCCTTCTTTTATGTGCCAATTGCCAAATACCAAATACCAAATTGGCTGAGATGCAAAATAATCTTGGTGTTGGCGGTGTGGGGCTGTTGATTGGGGGCGTGCAAGAAAGCAGTTTTTCAAAACGGATGGCCGACGGGGTGGCGATGATGAAGGCCGGTGACGGCGCCTACGTGGTGGGCTTTGGACCCTTTGACCAGCGTGCTACGGTTCCCGACGGCGGCACGGCGTTTTACTGCAATGACTTCACCTTGTCCGACCCCCTGCCGTGGAAGATCCCGGCGGAGGTGGTGGAGGTGGACTGTCTGGCTGATATTGGCTGCGCTCCGGTGCCGGTCGATGTCGAGTGGCAGGAAATCGAGGCGGACGGGTTTGCCGGCGTATTTGCCGAGATCAACGAAATGATCATTCGTGGGGTCATCGAGAAATCGGTTCCCGTGGCCACGGAGCGAGGCCGTATTGTTGGAGGGGGCGGTGAGTGCCTGCTGGGAAATATGAAACCCCTGGGGGCTCCGTTTTACAGTTATGGCTGGAATTTGGCGGGCAAGGGGTTTTGCGGGGGGACGCCTGAGTTGTTGTTTGAGCTGGCGGGGCGCCGGTTGAAAACGATGGCGCTGGCGGGGACGGCCAAGGCGGACGAACGCGAGGTGTTTGCCGTGGACGGCAAGGAGATCAGGGAGCACGAATTTGTGGCGCAGACGCTGGTGGCCAAGCTGTCCGATATCGGGCGGGTGTCGCGGGCCGAGCGCAGTATCATGGACCTCGGGGAGCTGGTGCATTTCCATACCCCGATCGATGTCGACCTGTTCGCGTCACGGGGGATCGACGAGTTGATTCGCCGCCTGCACCCTACGCCTGCGCTGGGGCCATTACCCCGGACGGAAGAAACCATGGGCATGCTGGTGGGTTGGCGCCAGCGATTAGGGTGCCCACCCTGTTTTGGCGCTCCCTTTGGGTTGTTGAAAGACGGTGCTTTCCGTTCGGTCGTTGCGATCCGCGGTGTGCACTGGGACGGTGGCGAGATTGCCATCCCGTCGGGCTGTGGTGTGATTGAAGCCTCCCGTTTGGTGAATGAGTGGCGCGAGTTGAGGCTGAAGCGTGAGGCGGTCAAGGCGGTTGTGGAGATGGGTGCCACCCGCGCCTAGGGCTGGGAGAGCGACGCATTGAATGGTGACGCTCTATTGGGTTTCTACCCCTCCAGCGTTTCCGGAAAGGCCGCTTTCCAGACATGCAGGGCTTCGCGGATCTGTTCCGTTTTGCGTGTGGGGCTGAGCTCCCAGACGAGGGGTTTGCGCGGGTCGACGTGCCGCAGGAGCTTTTTGAAATCGAGTTCGCCGGTGAGCGGGACGCGGTGATCCCGTTCGGGCCAGTGGACATCGTGGACGTGGCATCCGATCAGGTAGGGCGCCATCTTTGCCAGCCATTGGTCGTGATCGAGCAGGCCGAGGTTGTGCTTCAGCTGGACATGACCGAAGTCGTGCCAGTAGCCGACCCACGGGTTGTCCTTGAAGTGCTCTTGCAGTCGGATCATCTCGCTTTCGCTGGGCACGTCCTCGAAACGGCTGCGTGATTCCACGGCGAGGGGGATTTGCAGCTCGGCGGCTTTCTCGGCCAGCGATTCCAAGGCTTCGATGGCGCGTTGGAAGTAGAGGGGCGCGATTTTTTCCCGTTTGCGGACGAAGTCGAGTTTGGCCTTGGCGTATTCCGGGCTGAGTTGTTGGCCTTCCTTGACCATGGTGGTCAGGCGCTTGGTCCATTTTTTGCTCGGCATGGGTACGGAGCCCATATGCATGACGACGTAGTGCGCCTTGAACCCGGC
>JARFRT010000295.1 GCA_029287105.1 Akkermansiaceae bacterium
CCCCCCCCCCCCCCCCCCCCCCCCCCCCCCCCCCCCCCCCCTTTTCAAGCAGAAGACGGCATACGCGATGAATGCACGAGTCTCGTGGGCTCGGAGATGTGTATAAGAGACAGGTGATGCTGAGTGTCGCGCTGGTAATGGTGGAGCCGAGGGGAATCTGCCCGGCTCCAGCGCCAAAGATATTGTCGAAGCGGATCAGCCCCTGTCCATCCGATTGGGCAGGGTCGTCTTCAACCTTGAGTGTCGCATCACTGCCGTAGTTTGAGGCGGTCAAATCTCCGCCTCCGCCACTGCCGTCGCTGCTACCGATCCAAGTATCTTGCGTGCCAGTGTAACCATCTACACCGTTCTGGAAGGAAATTACCGCAGAATGAGTCACCGTAGCTGAGGCTGCGGCAATGATGACAGTTGCTATTGTAGGCTTTGTTATTAGTTGCATTGTTTTATTGGGTTGGTTGTATAGTTGTACTTTTTAAGTTGGAGGCATTGGGTTAAACCCGTCCTGCCACACGGGAAAAACCCGTCTGTTCACTATTGAAATAGAAGAGGGAGGGGAAACGTTACAAAGTTTTTTGCTCTTCTATGTAGTGCGACCGTCGCGGTCGCTTTAACCATCGAGCGCAGCCTAGCTTTTTAACAAAGAGACAGCGGCTGCGCCTGAAGAACCTCAAGCGACCGGGACGGACGCACTACGGGAAATACCCGAAGGCTTTAAACTCTAAGTTTTAAACTCCAAATACCAAGTAAGAAAGACAGGCTTAGCCTGGAAATACTTCCGTGTATTCCGTGTTTTTCCGTGGTTCAAAACTGAATTAGCAACCCAAGAAAAAAGCAGTTAACACCTACCTTCCGGTTTTTCCGAGCACGGAAATGCGCAGGGCGTTGAGGTCGAGGTATCCGGAGGTTTGGTTCGGGGTGATCTCGATGGTGAGTGGGTCACCGGATTGGACTCCATCGGGTAGGCTGGCGGCATCCCATGAGAAGCCGACGGTGTGCACGCTATTGGCCGGGCCGGGTGGGGTGTTGTCGGTGAGTTGGGCGAGCACGGTGTCGCCGGAACTCAGGCGGATGGTGTAGCCGGGGAAGGTGGACGGGTTTTGAGCGTCACTGGCACGCACGCCGATGGCGGCACTGACGGTGTAACGGCTTTCTGCGGTGATGGTGCCGATTTCGCGGCGGATGGGTTGATTGATGCTGGTCATACCCGGGCTGCGCATGGACCCGCGCATGCCCAGGCTTGGGCTGTTATCCTGCAAGTCATCGTTGTCATACCACTTTCCATTGCCGCGTGGGTTGAGGCAGGTGACGGGGGCGCGGGACTCCCATCCGGCGAGCCAGCCGGGGCTTCCGGTGCCGTCTTTGAGCTCGATCGGCGGGTTGATCGTCAGCACCCTGTCGACGATGGCTAGACGGCGGTCCCCCACGATGAGCTTGCTTTCATCCCAGTTGGTGACGTTTTGGATATACACCCTGCCGGAACCGAACTTGATAGGTTCGTTGAAAAAGATTCTTAGTTGGCCGTTTGACTCTGTGCAGGTGGAGTTATCGGCAGGGTATACGGCGACGATTACTGGCGGGGATAGATCGCGCGTATTCATGGTCTGACTCGGGTCGGCAGAGGGTTGGACTTTTGCCAGCTTGGTCTGGATATCGATGCTCCACGGGGTGGCGGCGGCACCAAACGTCACCTCGCTTAGGTGCATCCATGGATCCGGATTGACAAAGTTCAACCGGTAATACCGGGCCGCGGCCACGGCAGACAAGTCAAGTGTGGTAGATATTTTAGTTTGGCCGGACCACGTTGGGGTGAATTCTACAGGTGTGGAGTAAGTGACGCCATCGGTGCTGACCGTAAGTTGAATGGATTTCGCCGGGCGGCTCTTGGGCGGACGAAGCGAATACAAAGTGATCGTTTGCATTAGCTGGGTAGCTCCGAGATCAAAAGTCACCTGAGGGTTGGATATATCACGGTCATCTTTGAAACCGACATACTTGCCCCCCATCCAACCTTTGTTGATGTCATCCGCGTCGCCGTCCGTTAGTTTGATATTGCCGGGATCGAAGTGGTTGCTGTCATCAGGGTGCGTGGTTGGATGGCGATGGGCGGACGGCTGGTCAGTGGGTCCTGCCGTGCCGTCGTAAACATAGGATGCCACCGCGACGGGAATAGGGTTTGGCGTTGACGTGAAATTCCAGGTGGCATCGTCATCGATCCCGCCGAAGTCGTTGCCGTCGAGGTCGCGGATCACGGTCGGATCCATCCGGATGACGTAGTTCTGACCGGCGATGAGACCGGCCGCGAAGTCCTCCTTGACGAGCATGTCGATTTTGGGTGGCAACTCGCGCAGGAAGCCGGTCGTTGGATGGTCGATCTCGCGTAGCACCCGTGTGCCGGCGAGCATGACCGCGCGCTTGGCCTGGATGGGTTCCCCGCGTTTGCCCGATTTTCCATCCACCCGCACCCGGCCTTCCAGGACATGCAGCTCTATTTCGCTCCGGCCTTTGGGGCAATCGACCCCAAAGGCGGTGCCGAGATCGACGATGCGTTGGTGGGGGGTGACCACGGTGAACCCGCGACCGTCCTTCGTGGGGACCTGGAACAGGGCGCGACCATGGGCGAACTCGAGGGTGCGGTCGTCGCGCAGCGTCATCTCGGCCGGTGCCTCGACCACGGCGCGCACGTCATGCGGGAGTTTGAGCTCGGCCACACCGTGCCGGAGGATGAGCCGGGATCCTTCTGCCATGGTTTTGCCTGCGGGGGCGTCGGCCTCACCGCCGTGCGTGAGGGTGAAGTCGCTGCCGGGGGAGATCTCGAATTTTGCCAAGGTGAGGTTCTGCGCCGGAGCTTGGAAAAACCACATTCCCACAGCCGTCAGAAGCACAATGGCCGCCGCCCCGAGCATGGAAACTTTGATGACGAGTTTCCGTTGCATGGCGAGGATGCGGGCGACGGGCACGACGGGCTGGTTTTTGACCGCCTGCTCGCTACCGATCTGTTCCTCCAGGGCACAGTCGAGCTCGAGGTAGGCGCGGTAGGTTTCCATCGCCTCGGGAGATTCCATCAGCTCGGTTTCAAGCGCGGCGAGTTCGGCGGCGGTGAGATCGCCGTCGATGAGTCGCTGGATGCGCTGCCCCATGTTTTGGGGCGCGTCTTGCTGGCGGTCGGGTGGGTTCATTTGGATTCTTCAGACAGGGTGTTTTTGATGCAGCCCTTCAGGGATTCGCGGATGCGGTGCAGTTTAATGCGCAGGCTTCCGGCACTCCGTCCCGTCTTCTCGGCATGTTGTTCGAGCGATTGTCCACGCTCGTAGCGGGCGTTGACGATATTCCTCTGGCTGGGGCTCAACCTGGCCAGGCAGCGGTCGAGGGCATCCAGGATCCGGTTGTAAGGCCGGTTGGTCGGGGCGGATTCAACGAGATACTCAAGGAATCTATCGGAAAAGACAAGTTTTCCGTCACGCTTGTTCCGCTTGTGCTGACTCATCACCTGGAGGCGCGTGATTTTAAATGCCCAGGCGAGAAAATTCGTGCCGTGTTTAAACTCGCCGCGTTTGGTCCACAGCACGATATTCGTGTTTTGCAGGACATCATCGACATCCGGGCTGCCCGGCAGCAGCGAACGGATAAAGACACGCAGCCGCCCCTGATTGCTCGTCATCAGCGTGACATAGGCCTGCAGTTCCTCCGGTTTGTTTTTCTCACCCATTTGTTCATCTTGTAATTGAACAGGAAGGGCAAATGTTACAGGCTATTTTTGTTTTTTTTGAGAGGGCTGCGGAAGGAGAACTTGGGAGGTTACTTTGTTTTTTGACCGCGAATCGGGCGGGTTTTACGAATTTTGCCTGGCTTGCTACTTCATTTTCAACCGCGAAAGAAGACGAAATGCGCGAATGGAAGACTTGGGTTGTGGGCTTGGGTTGCCGAGGGACAGGAGTGTCCCTCCTCCCTATCCCCCCCCCGGGGGATAGGGAGCGTGGACAACGCACGAATTCATTCCTGCCCGACGGAGGAGGAGGGTTGCATCCCAGCATAGCCGAGTGGGCGAACAGCGGAGGATAGGTGAAGTAGCCGTCTTACTTGGTTTTTGGAGTTTGGTATTTGGATCTTATCCCCCTTGGTATTTGGAGTTTAAAACTTAGAGTTTAAAATTTCCGGCTTATCATCATGCCGCCAATGCGCCACACGGACTGAGGTGCATCACAAAAAAAGCGCCGGCTCCATCGAGCCGGCGCTTGGGTAAATGATTCGAGTGGTGAACTTACTTCGCCTTCTCGGCCTCGCGTTTCTTGGTTTCCGCGATGATCTCTTCCGCCACGTTCTTCGGGCACGCGGCGTAGTGGGAGAACTCCATGGAGAACTGGCCACGGCCGGAGGTCATGGTGCGCAGGTCACCAATGTAACCGAACATGTCGCTCAACGGAGCGTCCGCTTTCACCCGGATGCCGGTGGGGGTGCGCTCCTGCTCCTTGATCATGCCGCGACGACGGTTGAGGTCGCCGATGACGTCACCGACGTTGCCCTCGGGGGTGAAGACATCGAGTTTCATGATCGGCTCGAGAAGTTGAGGGCCAGCTTTGGGCATCGATGTGCGGTAAGCTGCCTTGGCGGCGATCTCAAACGCGATCGCGGAGGAGTCCACGGCGTGCTGGGCACCGTCGACCAGGGTAACCTTGAAGTTCAAACAGGGGAAGCCGGCGAGGACACCCTTGTCCTTGGAAAGGCGGAAGCCTTTTTCAACGGCTGGCCAGAATTCCTTGGGGACGTTACCGC
>JARFRT010000313.1 GCA_029287105.1 Akkermansiaceae bacterium
CCGCTCCTGAGCCGGCACACGCACCAGCACGTGAAAATGGTTATCCATCACGCAGTAGGTCAGCAGTTTCACCCCACAGAATTCCGCCATCCGCCACATAATCCTGCGAAACGCCTCTTTTTCCTCCGACCCCAAAAGAAAGTCCCCGCCCGTGGTCCGACTCATCACATGGTAACAGTAATCGTCATCCTCCCCACCCAGGATCCGCCGCCGCCCACCCGACCATGAACGGTAAATCCGCCCCGTCTTACCCCCCATGTGACCCGTCTTACAATCGGCCTTCTCGAGATCCGTCAACTCTCTCTTCACCTTACTTTCAGGGGATTCAGCTGTTTTCATGGAACCAACCTAGCAGGTCTAACGAGGAGGTCTATCACTATATGCCTGGCATCCTATATGCTATACTAGCAGGTCTAACGGGAAGATCTATCACTATATGCCTGGCATTTTTTATTTTTATTTATTATTTATTAGAGGGTGTCACGTCCAGGGATTCTGTGGAGATGCGGAGGTGGAGGATGTGGTTTTCGCCGGGGGCGAGGGTGATGCTTTGGTTGCGGACGTTGGCGGATTCGACGCAGACGAAGTGGTGGATTTCGTTGTCGGGGAGATCCTTCATTGAGGTTCCTTTTTTTTGTCCCGGGTTCCAGACGATGGTGCTGTTGCTGCCGGATTTGGCAACGCGGATTTGGCGATGGGTGACCAGGTCCTCGATGATGGTGTGGCGGTCGCTTTGGTAGATGCGGTCGATCTCGTCGGGGAATGTGACCGGTCCCTGCTGCTGCTGGGTGGATTCCACGCCGACGGTATTGATGTAGTGCTCGCCGTCGAGCCCGTGGACGAGGGTCTGGCGGCTATCGGTGACGGCAAAGTAGCTGTGCAGGGCCTCGCTGAAGGTTTCCTTTGATTTGCCGATGTTGATGGTGTGCAGGGCGAGTTGGAGGTCCTTGCCGACATGGAATTCGAGCATGGTTGCCAGGTTGGAGTCATCCTGGGGAGGGAGTGAAAAGACGAGGCGTGTTCCTTCCCGGGTGCTTTCGGTTTTTTCCAGATTCCACAAATTGATGCGGGCGTATCCGTGTGCGGGCTGGGAGCTATCGGACGGGTGGGCATTGAACCATGGCCAGCAGACGGGGATGCCGCCACGGATGGCGATGCCCTTTTGGAAAACGGCGGCGTTACTGGTGAAAATAATGGGGGGCTCGTCGTTGAGGCAATAATCCGTCAGGTGGGCGCCCTGCAGCGTGATGCTTGCCTTGGCATGGGCGTTGCGAATCCGGACCACAGGGTAGCCGGGAGTCAGTTCCTCAAACCCTACCTCATCGGTGATACTGAATCTCCCTGTGAGTTGATCGATTGTTTGCATGGGGACAGGAAGGGGGAGGATGGGCGAGGTGGCAAGCCGTAAGTGGGCGGTGGGCGGTGGGCGGATCGGCTTGCTGGGATGTTGTGGTGTCATGGTTTTGGCGTGTCGGGGATGATTCGTGTATTTCGCTCTTTGCGCGGTTGCCAAATCCCTCCAGCATGCGGCGGTGCCGGATATGCCTCAAATCAACTACCCCGATCTTCCTGTGGCGCAGCGCCGTGAGGAGATTATGCGGGCGATGCGTGCGCATCAGGTGGTGATTGTTGTGGGTGAGACGGGTAGTGGGAAGACGACCCAGTTGCCGAAGATGGCGTATGAGTTGGCGGTTGAGGAGGGGCAGACGGGCCGGGTCGGATGCACTCAGCCACGCCGGCTTGCGGCGGCGACGGTGGCGCGGCGTGTCGCCGAGGAGATGGGGACCGGGTTGGGTGAGCGTGTCGGCTACCAGGTGCGGTTTGTGGAAAAGGTGCAGGCGGATACATCGATCAAGTTTATGACCGATGGTATCCTGCTCGCGGAAACGCAGCGCGACAGGGACCTCCGGCAGTATGACACCCTGATCATCGATGAGGCTCACGAGCGGAGTTTGAATATCGATTTTATTCTGGGGTATTTGAAAAACCTTTTGACGCGGCGCAAGGACCTTCGTGTTGTGGTTAGCTCCGCGACCCTGGATGCGGGTATGTTTTCCGAGTATTTTAGCGGGGCGCCGGTGGTGAATGTGGAAGGACGCACCTATCCGGTCGAGGATTACTACTTGCCGGCTGTTTCCGACGGTGAGGACCTTACCCGGCATGTGGCCCGTGCGGTCGAGTGGATATCCGACCTCGATGGCTCGGGTGATGTGTTGATTTTCCTCCCCGGCGAAAGGGAGATCCGCGAGTGCGCTGATGTGCTGGACGGACGCGATTTTAACCGGACGGAAATCCTGCCCTTGTTCGCCCGGCTCGGTCTCGATGAGCAGGAGAGGGTGTTTCGCACAGGGGGGGCTAACAGGAGAGTGGTGTTGGCGACCAATGTTGCCGAGACCTCGGTGACCATTCCGGGCATTGTGTATGTGATCGACAGTGGTTTGGCCCGGGTGAGTCGATGGAACCCGACGCGGCAGATCCAGAGGCTTCAGGTCGAGCAGATCAGCCAGGCGAGCGCGAGGCAGCGGCGCGGTCGTTGTGGTCGCGTCAGTGACGGCGTCTGCGTTCGGCTCTACAGCGAGGAGGAGCACGAGGTTTCCGAGGAATACACGGATCCTGAAATCCGGCGCAGCTCGCTGGCGGGGGTGATTTTGCGGATGAAATCCTTGAAGCTCCCGGACGTGCGTGAGTTTCCCTTTCTCAGTCCGCCGTCGGCGAAAGCGATCAGCGAGGGGCACCGGACGCTGGAAGAGGTGGGGGCGATGGAGAAGAGTGGATACCTGACGGACATCGGGCACAAGTTGGCCCGGCTTCCGCTTGACCCACGGTTGGGGAGAATGTTGATCGAGGCTGCCCGGCGCAAGGTGCTCGATCCGGTGTTGGTGATGGTGGGGGGGATGAGTGTGATGGACGTGCGTGAGCGGCCGCAGGAAAAGCAGGCCGAGGCGGATACGGCGCATAAAAAATTCAATGATGACGAGTCGGATTTCCTGACCCTGCTGCATATTTGGTCGGCTGTCGGGGCGTTCCGCGAGAAGAGGAGGTTCAAGCGCAACCAGCTTCGCAAATTTTGCAAACAGAACTTCCTGAGTTTTCGTCGGGTCATGGAGTGGGACCAGATTGTTTCCGAGTTGGGGCGGCTGGTGCGTGATACGTTGAAAGTCAGGACGCAACCGCTTTCCGGGGAGCGGAGCCAGTGGGGTGATGAGGGGGAGATGCACAAGTCGCTGATGGCGGGGATGCCGATGCAGTTTGGTTTTTGGGATAAGGAGAAGCGGGCGTATCGAAGTACGGGTGGGCGCGAGTTTGCCATTTTCCCGGGTTCCGGGTTGTTCGGGAAAAAGAAGCCGGAGTGGTTGTTAGGGTATGAGCTGGTGGAAACCACGCGTGTCTGGGCGCGTAAGGTGGCGGTGATTGATGTGCGTTGGGTTGAGGAAATGGTCCCGCACCTTTGCCGATACCGGTACCACTCACCAAGCTGGGATGAGCGCCAGGGGGCGGTGTATGGTAAGGAGACGGTGCTCTGTGGTGGGTTGACGATTGTCGATGGTCGCAAGGTTTTCTACGGGCGGGTGAATCCTGTGGAGGCGCATGAGGTGTTTGTCCGCGAGGCAATCTTAGGGAGTGGGTTGCGCACCCGCGGGTTGTTTATGGAGCGCCTCGACGAGGTGCGCGAGGAGATCGAGAGTGCCGAGCACAAACTTCGGCGCGCCGGCGGTCTGTGGTCGGAGGAAGCGGTGTATGATTTTTTCCATGACCGGATCCCTGCGGAGATATGTACGGCCAAGGCGTTTCAGAAGTGGCGCACGACAGGTGACCATGAAGAGCGTTTGATGGTGACGGTGGACGATTGTGTCTGGGGTGAGATCGATGATTTGGCGGCATTTCCCGACGTGGTCTGGAGTGGTGAGAAGAGTTACGACGTCAGTTACACGGAGGCGCCGGGTGAGCGGGCGGATGGTGTGGTGTTTGAGATCGGAATGGATGAGGTGGTTGATTTTCCGGATCATCTGGTGGGCTGGGGGGTGCCGGGGGTGCTTGAAGAGCGGGTTTATTTGTTGATCCGCACGTTGCCGAAGAGTCAGAGGCAGGTGTGTGCACCGGGGCGCGAAGCGGCGCAGGTATTTGTCGAGGAATGGAACGGCTGGGAGCCCGCGCGGGATATTTTGACCGAGCTGGCTGATTTTCTAGCGCGCCGCAGTGGGCACGTGATTGATGCCGGGATGTTTGAGGCAGGGCGCCTGCCTGACAGCCTTCGGCCGAAGGTGCGGGTCTGGAGTGATGCGGAGGAAGAGCTTGGCTTTGGTGAGGATGTCGGTGAGATCAGGCGCCAGCTCACGGGCTTGATGCGGGAGCGTCGGGAAATCAGTGTGAATGAAGAGTGGGAGATGACGGGCGGCGAGGGTTGGGATTTTGGGGATGTTCCCGAAGTGGCGGACGACGGCGTGTTTCCGGCCCTGGTGGACGAGGGGGAAACCGTCGGGATGCGGGCGTATCTGGAGCGATCCGAAGCCGACGAAAGCCATCGTGCCGGATGTGTGCGTTTGTTTCAGATTGATCAGGCGAGTCAGGTCGACTACGTACGGCGCAAGTTTCCTCTGGGGATGACGGGGAAGGTGATGATTCCGCTGATGGATACGGGGGCTGGTGAAGTGATTGAGGACATGTTGCGGGTCGCCTGTGAGGGGGCGATGGGTGCGGGGTTGCCGCGCAATGCCGAAGATTTTGCCGCGGCGGCTGCCGAGGGGAAAGGGGAGATCTACGCCTGTGCGAGCCGGGTCGGGCAGGGTTTTGAAGCGATGGTTGAGAGTTATCGCCGGGTATCCGACTGGATTGAAGACAAGCGGGGTGACCGCCATCTTCATGCGGTGGCGGAGGATCTTGCGGAAGAGGTCGAGTGGTTGCTCGGGCCTGGATTTGTCTGGCGTGCCGGTTACGGCAGGATTTCTGATTACGGGCGGTATTTTATGGCGATGGAAGAGCGGCTCAAGCGGCTTGTCAGCCTGCCGCTGGTGAAGGACGAGGAAAAGCGCGAGCGGGTGCAGCGGCACTGGGACGGGTGGTTTTGCGCTTGGAAAAAGGCCCCGCAAAATGTGGCACTCTGGTCGTGTGGCTGGTTGATGATGGAGTGGCGTGTCGCTGAGTTTGCGCCGAGTTTGCCACGTAAGGTGAAGGTGTCGGCGAAGCGGGTGGAGGCGGTGATGGAGTCTCTCGACATCGGGGAGTGAGGGTGCATAATGCCCGGGGTGCGACTCGTTGGGCATCGTAGTTAATTAGCCAATCCATGGACCGGGAAACGATCAAGCAGAACATCCAGTACATGGCGCGTGAACTTGGCTTTGACGATTGCCGGGTTTCGCGGGCGAAGGTGGCATCTCATGCCGATCGCTACCGGCAGTGGATCGAGGACGGATGTGCGGGTGATATGAAATGGCTGGAGCGCAACATGGAGCGCCGGGTCGATCCCGCTGTTGTGGTCGACGGTGCTTTCTCGGTGGTGAGTCTGGCGTATAATTATTTTCCGGGTGCGGAGGATCCGGATGTTGATTACCGGATTGCGCGCTATGCGTGGAATGACGACTACCATGATATCATCGACGACAAGCTCAGGGAGATGAATCTCGCGATGGAAGCGTTGGGTGGCAAGCAGCGTTTCTACACCGATACCGGGCCTGTGTTAGAGCGGGATTTTGCCACTGACTCCGGGCTCGGCTGGAATGGGAAATCCTGTGTCCAGATTCACAAAGGGCTGGGGACGTGGTTTTTCCTGGCGGAGTTGATCACCACGCTCGACCTTGCCCCGGACGGCCCCGTTGGCGACCACTGTGGCAAGTGCACCCGCTGTATGACGGCGTGTCCTACCGATGCCATCACCGAGCCGCATCGCGTCGATGCGCGGCGTTGTATTTCCTACCTGACGATCGAGCACAAGGGGTCGATTCCTGAGGAGTTTCGGAAACAGATCGGTGATCGGATTTATGGCTGCGACACCTGTCTGGACGTTTGTCCGTGGAACCGTTTTGCCAAGCTGAGCCGGGAAACGAGGTTTCACGCGCGGCAGTCGGTTTTTCAGAAGCGGCTGCGTGATTTCCTCGAGTTGGACGACGACGGGTTCCGCACATTATTTGCCAAGTCGCCGATCAAGCGGATCAAGCGGAACCGGTTTTTCAGGAATGTCTGCGTCGCGCTTGGCAATGTCGGGGGGGGGGATGACCTGCCGGCCTTGGAGCGTGCGGCAGGTGATGAGGATCCGTTGATCGCCGAGCATGCGAGCTGGGCGATCGGGGAGATCAAAAAAAGGGCGCAGCCGTAGCCGCGCCCTGAGGTTCTTTGGTATATAGAGTTTAAAGCTTGGAACTTTCGTTAAAAATACATGCGGTAGGCGAGCGAGTAGCTGATGCCTTGGTAAACGTCGTTGCCAGCGGAGCTGAGGTCTTCCCACTCGACGCCGGCCATGAGTTTCGAGTTGTCGCCGCAGAAGTAGTAGTTGAGGCCGAGGTAGACGCTGTGATGTTCGTCACCGCGACCATTGCGTAGTGAGGCGATGTTCTCCTGGCGGGCGTCACCGGCGTTGCGCACGTAGCGGCTATTCAGGCGGATGCCTTCGTCTTCGCTGGCGTGGGCGTACTGGTAGCGGAAAACGGCTTCGAGGCGGTCCTGGGTGATCCAGTAGGTGGGCATGAGGATGACACCCCAGAAGTTTCCGCTCCGGCCGCGGTTGGCGTCGTCACGATTTTCGCCATAGATGAGGTTGGCGACCATGTTGGTGCGTCCTTGCTGGATCATCACGGCGGCTGAGGTGGTCCAGTCGAAGCCGATCCGGTTGTCGGCCACGCTATCGTGATCAGCATAACCGAAGGCGAGCAGTGCCTCGGCGCTATCGAACGAGGTGCTGTCGGTGAAATCGTAGGTGGCGCGGGCGAGGTAAAGTTCACCGGCGTTCCAGTCGGCTAGTTCGTTGTGAGCTGCTGTGCTGAAAACACCTGCGTAGTAGCCGAACTTGCCGCGTTCGGCATCGATCCACGCGCCGGTGACGTTGTCCGGCATGATCTTGTTGGCGAGGGCGGAACGCTCGATGGTTTTGATCTTCTTGGATGAAGTGGTGGATTCCTGGGCGAGTTTGACCTCCGATTTGCCGTAGCTGATGTCGAACTTGTCGTGGCTACCGAGGCCGAATGCTTTCTTGGCATTGAGGGTAAGTTGGGCTTCGTAGATATTCGAATACTCGATATCGAGGTCACCACCGGATGGCCGGGTATCATTTTCCATGTCGGCATTGGCCTTGAGCAGGAAGTAGTTCAGAAATTTGACCTGTGCACCGAGGCGGAGGCGGCGGAATTCGCCTTCGCTGTCGTAGGAGAAGTCCTGTCCGCCGGCGTCTCCATCGATGTATGACTGTTGGTACTGGAGCCGGCCGAAGATGCCGATTTCCTGGATGTAGGGGTTGGATTTGTTTTTGTAGAGTGTGCCGGGTTTGTTTTTGAGCCAGCTACAGAAATCGCCGTTGTTGGTGGCGGGGGCGGCGATGGCGGACTTGGCATCGCCTCCTGCCATGGCGGGTAAAGCAGTAAGAGCGAGCGCGTAGAGGGATGATTTGATGGTAAGTGATGTCATTGGATCGGTTATGATGTGTTCCGAAGTCGGGCTTGGAGTATCAGAATCAAGCCGATTTCAAAGCCTAAAAAAGGATGTGGCCTCACGACCACATCCTCGTAACTCATCGGCGAACCGATGTTGTTATGTAACACACAATTGGATTAGAAATACATGCGGTAGGCAGCCCACAGGGTGGTCGCGTTGGCGTCGTCGCCGCCTTCCTGGTCCATGGTTTCATACTCAACGCCGAATTGGAATTTGGCGTTGTTGCCGCAGAGGTAGTAGTTGAGGCCGGCGTAGAGGGTGTGGTTGGTGTCGCCCTTGTCGCCGATGTCGCCACCTGCGCGTCTGGCGTAGCGGCTGGTCATCTTGAGGTTGTCCCCGTCGGAGCCGGCGAACTGGTAACGGAACACGGCCTCGAGGCGGTCCTCGATCAGGAAGGTGGAAGGCATCAGGACGAAACCGTAAACGGCATCACCATCGTGGCGTTCACCGTAGAGGATGTTGGCCATGATTTCCCATGAGCCGACCGTTCTGCTGTAGGCGGCGGATGCGCCCCACTCGAATCCGAAGGCATCGATATCGCCCGTGCTGATATCGTTGTAGAGGAAGTCGAGGTTGACGTCACCTCCTGCGGCTTCGAACTGGAGGTTGGCGTAGTAGGCGGTGCCTTCGCCCCAGCCTGCGAGCTCGATGTCGGTGTCGGTGCTGAACACGCCGAGGGAGCCTTTGACGCCACCCTTTTTACCGCTGATGGTCAGGCGGGGAGGTCGGGCGGATCCGTAGAAGTAGTTGGCGATGTTCGAGCGCTCGATGGTTTTGCTCTTCTTGGAAGACGTGTGGGCTTCTTGGGAGAAGGTGAACTTGTGTCGACCGTAGGAGAAGTTGACGTCCTCGAGTCCGAGGATGTCACCCGCGCTGAAGCTCAGCTTGGCTTCGTCGAGGCTGTCGTAGGCGAAGCTGTGGTCGTTGGGGCCACCGTCTTCGAGGTTGGCATTGACCTTGAGTGTGAAGTGATTGAGGAACTTCACTTGTGTTCCGAGGCGGAAGCGGCGGACCTCGGTGAAGTGGTCATCAATACTCATGCCGGAGAAGTCGTCTCCATCGACCGAGCCGGCCTGCCACTGGAAACGTCCAAAGAACTTCAGTTCCTGGATCACGGAGTTTTCCTTGTTAGAATACACCTTGCCGAAGGTCTTGAGGGTGGAGCACCAGTCGCCGCAGGGGCTTGGTGCCGGGGCTTCGATCATAGGAGCCGGGCCTGCAAATGCAGGCATGGCGGAGTAGAGGGCAGCGATGGCGGCTGCGGCAGTCAGTTTGGTTGTCTGGGTCATCATTTTTTTGTTTGTTAGTATTCGACGCGGCGGTGGCCGATGAATGGGCCGAGCACGTTGACGGCGTTAATTTATCGGGGTTCCCCTTTGTCGTGGAGTGGGATTGGGCAACAATATCGTCACATTTCTGGATGTGGTGATTCATAGATGCCGAGGGCCTGGCGCAGGCAGGCGATTGCGAACTGGCGTTTGCCTGCGGTAGGACGGATCGGTGTGTGGGTCTGCCAGTTGCGTTCTGCCCCTTTTTCCCGGAGTGTTTCCGTGGGGTGGACCATACTGGCATTTTCGCAGATGAGGAGCATGGGGAGGTCGGCGTGGCTGTCGGAGAAGCCGTGGCTGTCGGGCAGGGTATCGCCGGAGCTTGGATCGAACCCCTCGGGAAGGACGTGCCGCATTTTACGCAGTTTGTTGGCACCCTTGTTGTTGCCGCCGATGATTTTCGGGAACAGGCGGACGTGGTCGTCGATCTCCAGGCGGGTGCCGAAAAAGTGGTCGAAGCCGAGTTTTTCGGCGATGGGCTTGACCCAGATTTCCGGGCTGGCGGAGCTGAGGACGGTGGTGCGGCCGAGCTGTTTTTGTTGTTCGAGCACATCGAGCATTTCGCGGTAGAAGGTGCCGGGGAGGATTTCCGCGACGAATTCCCCGGCCAGGGCGTCGAGCTCCTTTTGTGTGAGCCTCCAGAGGTAATTGAGGAAGGCGCGTTTCAGCCTTTCGGTGCCGATGAGTCTGGCCAGCGGCAGGAGCGGCAGGAAGAGCAGGAGGTAGAGCCGGCGCAGCGGCATGCGTTTGAGCACGAAGTTACAGAACAATAATTGGGTGTCCCAGGGGATCAGGGTTTGGTCGAGGTCGAACAGGGCGTAGCCCTTGACCCCGTCAGGGGATTCAGAAGGTTGGGGGTCTGGCTGTTGCTCGCTTTCCTGCACGGGAACGAGCCTTGCTGGTGAAATTACGGATTGCAAGCCTACAGAGCATGGGGCATGTATTTCGCCGATGAAAAGTATGGTTTTTGCAGTGTGTATGATGGCGGCGCTCATGGGGATGGTCCACGGGGCTGCGGCTGCCCCGATTTATGCGGATGTCACGGTTTCGCATGGTGCCACGTCGCTCGGGACGTTTCGAGTGAATCTGGATTACGTCAATGCGTCGAGGACCTGTGCCAATTTCATCGGCCTCGCGACCGGGCAGAAGGCCTGGCTGGACACGACGTCAGGCAGAGTGGTCACGGGTAAAAAGTACTATGACGGGTTGGTATTTCACCGGCTGATTCACAACTTCATGATCCAGGGGGGGGACCCTCAGGGTAATGGCTCCGGCGGGCCGGGGTATGGGTTTCAGGACGAGTTTCACCCGAGTCTGAGGC
>JARFRT010000331.1 GCA_029287105.1 Akkermansiaceae bacterium
GATGGCTGGACGGTCATCACCAATGACCGCAAAAACTCATCGCATTTCGAGCACACGGTGTTGGTGACGAATGGGCAACCGGACATCCTGACCGCCCGCCCCCGCGAGGCTACTGAAGAATTGTTAGGAATTTCGATGTATGGCTAGATTGCTTATCGCGGGTTACGGATTTCTGGGTCAGGCCTTGGACAAGGTTTTTTCCGAGGCGGGCTGGGAGGTGCGGAAGCTTAGCCGGAGCGGGAGGGATGCCTGTATCCAGTGTGATATCTCGTCGCCAGAGGATGTCGCGGGTCTGACGGGTGAATACGATTTGGTCATCCACTGCGCGGCATCCGGAGGTGGCGGCGAGGAGTCGTACCGCAGTGTCTATTTTGAAGGATGTCTTAATTTGTTAGGCCGATTTGCCGAGGCGCGTTTCATCTTCACCTCAAGCACCTCCGTCTACGCCCAGAACGATCACTCCGTGGTCACTGAGGACAGTCCCGCGGAGCCCGATACCGCCACGGCGCGTATTTTGCGTGAGTCGGAAAAGCGGGTGCTCTCGGCGGGTGGTATCGTCGCCAGGCTCTCCGGCCTCTACGGTCCGGGGCGATGTCATGTGTTGAAAAACCTGCTCAATGGCACCGCCCGGCTCGACGGTGCGGGCGAGCGCATCATGAACTTTATCCACCGTGATGATGTGGCGAGGGCCATGTTACTGCTCGGGTCCTTGGAGCCTGCCCCGGTCGGGGAGGTTTATAACGTCACGGCCGAGCCGGTCAGCCAGTATGATTGTTATGCCGCACTGGCGGAGTCGTTCTCCTGTGCCATGCCCGGCCCTTCGGCGGCCGATTTGCCGCGTCGGCGTGGCAATACCAGCAAACGGGTTTCCAATCAAAAACTCCGCGGGCTGGGCTGGCGGCCCCGCTACGCGGAGTTTGTGGAAATGGCAAAAGCTTGCGCGCTGCCGTCGTAAGTTGCGCTGGGCCCAGCCTTACTGGAAAGTGGGCGCTGTGTGCCGGTTGAAGTAGCCATCGCCTACCATAAAGCTTCCCGGATAGTTGGGCAGTGGGCTGGCGTCAGGCGGACGCGGCACGTTGCGTCCCAAGGTGTTGTCTTCCGGATGGGACGTGGCGATGCTGACCGGCGTGCCAGTCTTGACCAGGCGGAAAAACTTGGGTGCGACGTTTTCGTGCATACGGATGCAGCCGTGGGTGCATGGGCTATGTTTCATCCAGCCGGTGTGGAAGCCGTAGTTGGATTTGAACTCGCACCAGTAGGGCATGGGGGTCCCCTTGAAGCTCCAGCCGCTTGGCCGGCTGCCGAGATAGCATTGACGCACGTTGTTGCCGTTGTAGGCGAAGCCGTGGCTATTGGCGCGGTGCCGGTGCTCTTTCTTGAAGATACGGAAGCTGCCCTTGGGTGTCGGGGTGCTGGAGGTTCCCACCGAGACGGGCATGACCAGCAGGGGTTTCGACCCCTCCATGACGTAGGCCAATTGCTTGCTGGTGGACACCTTGACCCGTACGTTCGACGGGTTGGTGGGCAGGCTGGCGGGGCGGTTGTACGACTGGTAAGCGGCGAGTCCGCTGCTCGGGGCCGTGGAACAGGAATGTAGGCCGAGGCACGCAAGTGCGGTCAACGACGGGGTGATGAGGAGTTTGATATTCATGGCTTGTCGCATCATGCCATCTGATTCGGGTCGCGGCAAGGGGGAAAAGTGTTACAATCAGACAAGCACCAAGCTTGATGCTTGCAATTGGGGGCAAAAACCCCCATCAACCGACGTCATGAAGCCCGAAAGCATCCAGAAATACCGTGCGTTTCCTGCGGTCGATTTACCTGATCGACAGTGGCCGGATCGCACCATTACCCACGCGCCCATCTGGGCGAGTGTGGATTTGCGCGATGGGAACCAGGCGTTGCCGGTCCCCATGTCCATCGAGGAAAAGCTCGAGTTTTTCAAGCTCCTGTGCCGGGTCGGGTTTAAGCAAATTGAGATCGGTTTTCCATCGGCCGCCGACACGGAATTCAACTTTTGTCGTCGACTGATTGAAGACGACCTGATCCCGGACGATGTCACGATCCAGCTCCTGGTGCAGACCCGCGAGCATTTGATCCGTCGGTCGTTTGACGCGATCAAGGGTGCCAAGCGCGTGATTGTGCACATCTACAACTCGACCTCGCCGCTGCAGCGCCGGATCACCTTTGGTGACGCCACTCGTGAGCAGATCAAGCAGCTGGCCATTGACGGAGCGACGCTGGTGAAGGAGCTGGCCCCTACGATTCCGGAAACGGAAGTGATCCTGCAGTATTCCCCCGAATCGTTTTCCGACACCGAGCTGGATTTCGCCCTGGAGTGCTGTAATGCGGCGATTGATATCTGGCAGCCCACCCCGGAGAAAAAAATGATCATCAACCTGCCGGACACGGTGCAGTGGACGACCCCCAACGTGCATGCGGACATGATCGAGTGGATGTGCCGTCATCTGAACCGCCGCGAGTCGGTGATCGTCTCGCTGCATACCCACAATGACCGTGGCACGGGTGTCGCCGCCACCGAGCTTGGCCTGATGGCGGGTGCCGACCGGGTGGAGGGCACGCTTTTTGGCAATGGCGAGCGGACCGGCAACCTCGATATTGCCAACGTCGCCTTGAATATGAACAGCCACGGCATCCAGACGGGGCTTGATTTTTCCGACCTGCCGTCACTGCGTGCCGTGTATGAGCGCGTTACCCGCATGACGGTCAGCGAGCGGCATCCCTACGCGGGAGAGCTTGTTTTCACCGCATTTTCCGGGTCCCACCAGGATGCCATTAAGAAGGGGCTCGACCGACGCAAGGAGGAGCTGAAAAAGTCCCCCGATGTGCCATGGGCCGTTCCCTACCTGACCATCGACCCCCAGGACATCGGCCGTTCTTACGAAGCGATCATCCGGATCAACTCGCAATCGGGAAAAGGTGGAGTCGCCTATGTGCTTGATCGTGAGCACGGGTTTGACTTGCCCAAAACCATGCACCCGGTGGTGGGCGGGAGGATCTACGCCCTGGCCGACGAGTTAGGACGCGAGCTGACTGCGGATGAGATCCGCGACACGTTTTACGAGATGTTTGTCAACCTCACCGAGCCGCTGGCATTGCTCGACTACGAACTCGATCACCATGCCGGACAGCAGGGGGAAGTGGCGTGCCACGCAACCATCTCCCTGCACGGTGAGGAGAAGAAAATCAGCGGGCTTGGGAACGGCCCGATCAATGCCTTTGTAC
>JARFRT010000361.1 GCA_029287105.1 Akkermansiaceae bacterium
CTATCACTGAATGGCATTAGTTCAATGAGAAATGGTGGCCGCCTAGCGGTCCGGGGTTTCGGGCGAGTGTGGGTAGTCCTTGTTGGTCATCGCCTGATAGGTGAAAATCCAGAAGCAGATGATCCCCCAGGTGAGGCCGAGCACGACGCCGAAATCAATGATGCCGCGCCATGGCTGCGGGCAGAAGTGGACGAGGATGACGAGCATGATGATACCGAGGGTGAGAATGATGGCGGTGAGTTGGGTTTTCCTTTTGGCGTGGAAGTATCCCATGCAGAAAAACGGGGCGAGCAGCATGCGCAGCGGGGTCGGGTGATCATGGAGGTACTTGACACGCGCGGCGGTGCGGGGCGCGAACTTCTTTTGGAAGCCGCGATAGCCTTCGGCGACAAGCATAAAGAGGGCGAACCCGACCAGAGCGATCCACTGCCCGAGGCTGAGTCCCATTTCCAGCGCTTCGATGGCCTTGGGTGTGAGTCGGTAGATGGCACTGCCGATCAGTGCGGTGACGCCTAGTAATCCCCATAGGGCTCCAATAATTCGCATCCGTCGAGCATCGGGGAAAGATCGGGGAATGTAAAGCCGCAGGTGGAAATAGCTGCTTTTTTCACGAGGTTCGCCAGAGTGACATACGCCGGTGTTGGGCGAGGGTGATGCCGATGACGAGTGTGATGGCGAGGTAGTCGAGGACGATGGTGAGGGGTGCGGAAACGATGGTTAGTTTTTCGGCGATTGACAAGGTTTCGGGGCTATGGCCGTCCTGCTGGAGCACGCTGGAGACGACGGCCATGAGGCAGAAGGCGAGGAGGAGAAACCACCAGAGCGGGAGGGTGGTCTTCAAGGCGTCATGGCGTCCGTAGCTGGCGTTGCGGATTTCCTTGAGGGTCGTGAAGGGTTTCCAGAGGGAGAGCACGGGGATAAACAGGTAGCCAACGGCCAGGCCCGGCGTCGTTTCCATTTTTGGCGCGTCGAGCAGCCAGCCGTTTTTACAACTGCGGTTGAGCCAGAGGCAGAAGAGGACGACAACGAGGGCACGGGTCGCGCCTTGCGCCCATCCCGTGATGCCGATGATCTCCCCCAGCTTGTTGGCGTCCAGAGAAAGGGAGGCGCTGGCCACGGCTTGATTGAGCAGGATGACGAAGACCGTCAGCATGGCCTCAATGATGAACAGGCTGACGAGGATGGATCCGAGTCTGCCGTTGTTGCGAAATACTCCGTACGGACCGTGTAAGCCTTTGGCCGGGGCTGATGCGGTGGGGGACTTGTAGTGCTGCCTGGCCATGCGCTGTATGTCCCGGGCTAGGCCTCGGGTTTTTTATCGAGGTCGAAGGCCTCGTGGACGACGCGGGCGGCGTGTTCGATATCGGCTTCCTCCACGGTCACGGAGATTTTGATTTCGGAAGTGGAGATCATGCCGATGTTGATGCCGGCGTCACCGAGGGCCTTGAACATTTTGGCGGCCACGCCGGAGTGGGAGCGCATGCCGATGCCGACGGTGCTGAGCTTGGCGAGGGCGGCTTCGGTTTCGATCTGGGCGTCCCGGGAGAGCTCGCCGAGGACGGGTTTGAGCGCGGCCTGGGCGCGGCCGAGGTCGTTGGTATGCATGGTGAACGAGTGGCGTGCCATGCCATCGCTGGCGATGTTGGAGACGATCATATCGACGTTGATCTCGGCATCGGCGAGGCAGCCGAGGATTTTTCCCGAGTTGCCGGGGGTGTCCGGGATATCGGTGATTGTGACGCGGGCTTGGGAGCGCTCGATGGAGACTCCTCGGATGACTACTGCTTCCATGGCGGGATGTTCTTCGGTAACTAGGGTTCCAGGGTTGTCATTGAGGCTTGAACAGACCTCGAAGACAACACCGTATTTTTTGGCGAATTCGACGGAGCGCGATTGCATGACCTTGGTCCCGGAGGAGGCCATTTCGAGCATTTCGTCGTAAGAGATTTCGGGGAGCTTGCGGGCGTTGCTGACGATGCGTGGGTCGCAGGTGTAGACGCCGTCGACGTCGGTAAGGATCTGGCAGACGTCGGCCTTGAGTGCGGCGGCCACGGCGATGGCGCTCAGGTCGGAGCCGCCACGTCCGAGGGTGTGGATATGTCCGCCCTTGGTGATGCCTTGGAAGCCGGCGACAATGACGACCTTTTGCTCGTCGAGGTAGCCCTGGAGCATGGTCGGGTCGATCGCGTCGATGCGTCCGCGGGTGTGGCTGCCGACGGTGGTGATGCCGGCCTGTCTGCCGGTGGCGGAGACGGCATCGACACCGATGTTTTGCAGGGCCATGGTGAGCAGGGCGATCGACTGCTGTTCGCCGCTGGAGAGCAGGACATCGAGTTCGCGCTCGGGTGGGTTGGCGTTGAGCTCGCGGGCCATGCCGAGGAGTTGGTCGGTGACGCCGCCCATGGCAGAAACGACGGCGACCACTTGGTTGCCTTGGTCGCGCAAGCGCTTGATGCGTGATGCGACGTTGCGGATGCGGTCGAGACTGCCGACGGAGGTGCCTCCGTATTTTTGAACGATCAGTGCCATGCGGATGAAGTGATTTGAGCGCGGAGCATAGCGGCGGGATGGGGGGCGTCAAGTCTGGGAACACGACGCAGGTATTCTTATTTGTTTTGCACCCTGTCTTTTTCCTTTTGAATTTTGCCCTTCATGCTATGGGCATGCAGGTATCAATCATTTCCATGGCTAATTCAACCGCTTCTCCTGTGCCGGACACGCTGAAAAATGCTGTCATTCGCCTTGCCGGATATTCTCAAGATGGCATCCAGTCCGTGGGTGGCTTTCTGGCCCAGCTTGCTGGTTCGACGGCCAAGGAGGTCATGACGTATATGACGATCCCCGCGACGATTTCCGGGGGTGCCTCGATATTCCAGGTCCATCTGGGTTCGGGGGAGGTGCTTCACCCTGGAGACGATGCGGATATGCTGGTCGCCTTTTACCAGGATTCCTATGACGCTCACCTGGCATCCCTGCGTGATGGCGGGGTTTGTTTTTACGACAGTGACCAGGTCGATGAGATCAAGGAGGAGCGTGGCATCCGGCATATCGGGGTGCCGTTTACCTCGGCGACGATCGAGGCCCTCGGCGGGTCTGCCAAGAACCGGGGGAAGAACATCTTTGTGTTAGGTCTGCTGTGTGCGGTCTACGAGCTTGATCGGGAGAAGATGAGCGGGATCATTGCCAAGAAGTTCGGGGGGAAGTCCGAGGGGGTCTTGCGCAACGCGATGCTGGCCTTTGACGCGGGCTATGCCTGGCCGGTGACGAGTATCGCGCACATGCCGATGGCGCCCGGCGAGAGCAAGGGGAAGAAGCGGATTTCCGCCGATGGCAATACGATGATTGCCCTGGGGCTTATTGCGGGAGGATGCCGGTACGGCGCGGCCTATCCCATCACTCCATGGACGAGTATCATGGAGATTTTGCGTTCCGAATTTCCGAAGTATGGTGGCTCGTTCATCCAGTGCGAGGACGAGCTTGCCGCGGTCTGCATGGCGATTGGGATGTCCTATTCCGGGCATTTGGCGGTGACCGGGTCATCCGGGCCCGGGCTGGCGTTGAAATCCGAGGCGTTGGGGTATGCATCGATGGCCGAGTTGCCGCTGGTGGTGGTCAATGTCCAGCGTGGTGGTCCGTCGACAGGTTTGCCGACCTCGGTGGAGCAATCCGACTTGATGCAGGCGATTTATGGTTCCCATGGTGATGCGCCGCGGGTGGTCCTGGCGCCCCGGAGTGTGAAGGACTGTTTTTACACGGCCTTGAGGGCGTGCCGCATTGCACGCGAGTATTCGACGCCGGTGATTATTTTATCGGACCAGTCGATTGCCACGCGGATTGAGGCCTTCACCCAACCGGATTTGGAAAAATGGTGGGAAGAACCGGTGTTGGACACTGCGGAGCGGGACGAGGATTTTAAACCCTACCCCCTCGACAAGCTGACACGTCATTCGCCTCCCGGTTCGCCGTCGAAGGCGGGGAAATATCCGGTCGTGACCGGGCTTGAGCATGATGAGTGGGGGCATCCGTCGGGAAACCCGCAGAATCATGCCGCCATGACGGCGAAGCGGCGCGAGAAGCTGGTGCAGCTATCGCATTCACTGCCGCCACCGTCGTTCCATGGTGACACCGACGGGGATTTGCTCTTCGTCGGCTGGGGCTCGACTTATGGGCCCGTCAAGGAGGCCACCGAGCGTTTACGGCAGAAGGGGCACAAGGTGGGTTGCATGCACATTCGTAACATTCACCCTCTCCGTGCCGGTCTGGGAGATATTTTTGGCCGCTACCGGCATGTGCTTGTTCCTGAAATGAATGATTCGGGAGTTTATGGTTATGGCCAGCTTGCCACCCTCCTCCGGGCCAAACTGTGTGACCCCCGTATCCAGTCGCTCAACAAGGTCGAGGGGCTTGGCTTCCGTGTTGTTGAGCTTGTTGACGAAGCCGAAAAAATCCTCGCCGTTTAAGATCCTGAACTTAAATCCTTAATCATCTATCAAAATGTCCTCTCCCGCACCTGTTGAAAAACTAACCAAAAAGCAACTGAAGGCTGACAAACCGACCTGGTGTCCAGGTTGTGGCGACTTCTCAGTGCTCGCCTCTTTTTTCAATATTGTCCAGAAGCTTGAAATCCCGCACGAGAAGATTGTGTGTGTTTCGGGTATCGGATGTTCTTCGCGTTTTCCATACTTCGTGAATGCCCATGGTATCCACTTTATCCACGGTCGGGCGCTTCCGCTTGCGACCGGAATTTCGCTGTCGCGCCCGGACCTGCACGTGTTTGTTTTTGGTGGTGACGGTGATGGCTATTCCATCGGGGGTAATCACCTGACCCATGCGGCGCGCAAGAATGTAAACCTATCCTATGTGGTGATGGATAACCAGGTGTACGGTCTGACCAAAAACCAGACCAGCCCGACGACGCCGGTCGGCCGCGTCTCCAAGACCGACCCCCGTGGTGCCATTGACCGTCCGGTCAACCCGATGGCGCAGCTCGTCGCCAGTGGTGCCACCTTTATTGCCCGGACCCACACCACCCAGATCAAGCACATGAACGAGATGTTTGAGCGTGCGATCCTGCATCCTGGTTTTGCGGTGGTGGAGACGCTTTCCGAGTGTTCCATGTTCTTCCCGGGCGCGTTTGATGCCGGTAATCCTCGCAAAGGGGGGCGCTTTGATGTGGTGGACGAGTCGGCCCGCAATATGGAATCGACTGCCGAGGCGATGACTCTGGCGGAGGAGACCGAAGAGGATTTCCCCGGGAAGTTCGGTGTTTATTACGAAACGAAGCGACCCACGAAAAACGAGCTGGAGCACGCCTGGGTTGATGATGCCCGGGCGAAGGTGGCGGGTATTTCCGACCAGGACCTGATGTATCAGCGGTTTGACGCGATGCGTTAGGTTGCTGTCAGCCGTGGAATCCAAGGTCGTGATTGCTTGCCCGTAGGGAATCCGCTGGCGGCTGGAGGCGGTTGATGGAATCGGTTCTTTGCGTCTGGCTGTGTTTATGGCATGGATAGCGGTCCATTATTTGAACCTATTATGAAACTAGAAACCTTATGTCTGCATGGCGGACAGCAGCCTGATCCGACCACCAATGCCTGTGCCGTTCCCATTTACCGCACCAGTTCCTTTGTTTTTGACTCCACGGAGCATGCCGCCAATCTTTTTGCGCTCAAAGAGTTGGGCAACATTTACACCCGGCTGATGAATCCGACCACGGATGTGTTGGAAAAGCGGGTGAGTCTGTTGGAGGGGGCCCATGAGATGGCCGGGCTGGGATTTTCCTCGGGGACCGCGGCAATTTTTAACAGTATCATCAACCTGGCGCAGACGGGGGACAACATTGTTTCCGCCCGTAACCTGTATGGTGGCAGCTACACGATGTTTAACGACATTTTGCCGAAGATGGGTATTGATGTCAGTCTGGTGGACTCGACCGATCCTGCGAATTTTGAGGCGGCGATCGATGCGAACACCCGTGCCTTGTTCTGTGAAACGGTATCGAACCCCGCCTTGGAAGTGGCGGACCTGGAGGCGATTGCGGCGATTGCCCACGCCCATGGGCTGCCGCTGATTGTGGACGCGACATTTTCCACACCCTACCTGACCAAGCCGCTGGTGCATGGTGCTGACATCGTGGTGCACTCGCTGACCAAGTGGTTTGGCGGGCACGGGATCGGGCTGGGAGGAATCGTGGTGGACTCGGGGAAATTCAACTGGGGTGCAGGCAAGCATCCGCTTTTTGACGAGCCGGATAGTTCTTACCACGGTTTGCGCTGGGGGCATGACTTACCTGAGCCGTTGGCACCGCTTGCTTACATTCTCCGGATGCGGACAGGTCCGTTGCGCAACCTGGGCGCCTGTATCAGTCCGGACAATGCCTGGCAGTTCCTGCAGGGGATTGAAACCTTGCCGTTGCGCATGGCGCGTCACTGCGAGAACTCGTTGAAAGTTGCCCGCTATCTGCAGGGCCACGATGCTGTCGAGTGGGTGCGTTTTCCCGGGCTTTCCACTGACCCCGAGTATGACCGCTGCCAGAAGTACCTCGGTGGAAAAGGCGGCGGCATGGTGGTCTTCGAGCTCAAGGGCGGCAGTGAGGCCGGGCAGAAATTCATTGAGGCACTCAAGTTGTTCCTGCATCTCGCCAACGTTGGTGATGCCAAGAGTCTGGCCATCCACCCGGCGACCACGACGCATAGCCAGCTCAATGCCGAGCAGCAGCTCGGGGCGGGCATTACCCCCGGCCTGATCCGCCTCAGTGTCGGTATCGAGCACAGCGGTGATATCATTGCCGACCTCGAACAGGCGCTGGCGAGTCTTGGTTAGGCGCGCGCAAGTTCATCACCATCGCCGTCGTGGGTTCGCTCGCGGCGGCGCTTTTTATGGGGGGCGGAAGCTTGCTCTGGATGGCTCCCGGATCGGCTTCCCCGGGGACTGCTCAGAGGGTGTATTTCTGCCCCGGAGTCGGGACGATGGTTTCACAGCCCGGGAGTTTTTCGGCCAGTTGATCGGCGAACCACTGGGTCGCTTCCGGGTCTCCGTGCACGAGGACGGTTTTCTTCGGTTTGACGCGCAGGATGTATCCGAGCAAATCGTCGCGGGTGGCGTGGCCTGAGAAATCGAAGATTTCCATCGGGCAGTTGAACTGGATCGGTGGCTGTTCGGAGTCGAGGTTGATCAGGTCGCCGACCTCACCGGCGCGGATGTGTCCGGCGGGCGAGTCGGGGTCGGCGTAGCCGACAAAGAGCAGGGAGTTTTTCGGGTTGTTGATGAATCCGCGGGCGAAGTTGTTGGAGACGGTTTTTTCCGTCATCATGCCGCTGGACAGGGCGTAGATGCAGCCGGGTTGGTAGGTGATCGGCACGCGCTTTTTCCGGCGCCCGCCGGTTTTGATTTCCATGTCCTTGAGGATGCGGAAGCCGGGTTGGTTCCGCGGGGTGCTGCTGGCGAATTCGTCGAAGATGACGGTCATCTTGGTGCTGAGTCCGCCGATGTAGACGGGGGCGTCGGGGATCAGTCCTTCGTTCTTGAAGCGGTTGATCATGGTCATCACCTCCTGGGTTTTGCCCATGGCAAAGACCGGCACGAGGACCGAGCCACCACCTTCGAGGCAGTCGTTGATGGACTGGGCGAAGCGGAGTTCTTCCTCGTCGCGTGTATAGCCTGCGTCGCGTGGTGAGGCGCCGCGGGTGGTTTCGATGATGAGCACATCGATATCGTCCTCGGGCAGGTCGGCTCCGGGGATGAGGGTTTGTTTTTCAAACTGCACATCACCGGTGTAGAACACCCGCTGGTCGGGGGTTTCCAGCATGACGCCGGCGGAGCCGAGGATGTGGCCGGCATCGTGGAAGGTGGCGCGGACGCCGCCGCCAATATTGAAGGGGCGTTCGTAGCCGAATGCGCGCCAGCGCTTTTCCATGCTGTCAAGTTCCCGATGGTTGTAGAAAGGGTAGTCGGTGATGCCGAGCTCGATACGCTTGCTTTCCATGACATTGACGGAGTTGTGCAGCAGTGCGTCGACGAGTTTGGTGGTGGCGGGAGTCATGAAGACCTCGGCATCGGGTTGGTCGCGCATGAGCACGGGCAGCGAGCCCGAGTGGTCGAGGTGGGAGTGGGAGACGAAGATGGAGTCGATGCTGTTAGTCGGCAGCTCGTGGTGGGCGGGCAGCGAGTCGAGGCCTTCCTCTTTCGGGTGCATACCGGAGTCGAGGATGATGCGTTTGCCGTTGAGTTCGACGAGGTAGGAATTGGCGCCGATTTCGCTGCGGCGGAGAAGGGATTGGAAAATCATGGGATAAAGGATACGGGAGAGTGGATGAATAATGCGGGCTATACTGGCTACTGACTACTGCTCCTGGGTGCGCATTGCGCGCTGAGCATGGCCTTGGCCTGGCCGATGAGAAACAGGGAGCCGGTGATGAGGATCGGGGCTGTGCTGGTTTGGGTGGCGGCGAGAGCCTCGCTCAAGCACGGGTGTTGGGTGTGGGGTGGAGCGCCGGCAGGCAGGGCGGCGGTGAGTTCTTCGAGGGTCAGGGAGCGGGGTGAGTCGATCGGGGTGAGGTGGATGTGTTGCGCGATCGGCGCCAGGATAGCAAGGACTTTGTCAGTGTCCTTGCCTTCGACGGCGCCGAAGACCAGAGTGGCCTTTTCGGTGGGGTATTCCTGTTTCCAGGTCGTGGCCAGTGCCTCGGCGGCGTGGGGGTTGTGGGCGCCGTCGAGAATGAAGGGGGTGTTGCTGATGGGTTCAAAGCGTCCCGGCCAGGTGACGGTGCTAAGTGCCTGGCGGACGATATCCGAGTTCAGCGGCACTCCGATCTGGTGTAAGGCGGCGAGGGCGAGGGCGGCGTTTTCCCGTTGGTGGGGGCCGCGCAGGTTGATGCCGTAGCCGGTGAGGGGTTCGGTGACAAATTCGACGGGCGAGGCGAGTTCGTTGGCCTGCTGTTCGATGACGCTGCGGGCGACCGGTTCCTGTCGGCTGCTGAGGACGGGATTGCCTGCCACGATGATGCCGGCTTTTTCACCGGCCACCTCACGGAGTGTCTCGCCGAGCCACTGGGAGTGGTCGAGCGCGATCGGGGTGATGACGGCGAGGTCGGCGGGCACGGCGGTGGTGGCGTCGAGCCGGCCACCCATACCGGTTTCCAGGATGATGAGTTCACATGCCTGTTCGCGGAAGTGGCGCATGGCCACGGCCAGTGTGAGTTCAAAGAAGGTCGGGTGGTGGTCCCAGGCGGAGACGTGTTTTTTGATGTGGGTGAGGTAGGATGCGGTGGTTTCCTCGGGGATGTGGGCGCCGTTGATCTGGATGCGTTCCCGGAAATCGATCAGATGCGGTGAGGTGAACAAGCCGGTGCGGGTGCCCCCGGCGCGTGCGAGCGCGTCGATGATGGCGCAGGTGGATCCTTTGCCGTTAGTGCCGGCAACATGGATGACCTTGACGCCCGGCTTGGGGAAGGAGAGAGTTTCCCTGAGGAGCCGGCGTGGTTGTTCCAGCCCGAGTTTGATGCCAAACTGCTGGGTGGAATAGAGCCAGTCGATCGCCTCGTGATAGGTCATTTGCTGAGCGGAAGTCAGTGGCCGCGGAACTCCGGTTTGAGCAGGGCGTTGTGACCGGGTGGCCACTAACTAGGAAGCGGGGAGCATGTATCCCAACAGTTGGGCAAGTTTGGCGCGCAGCTTGCGGCGATGGACGATGCTGTCGATGAGGCCGTGCTCGACCATGAACTCGGCGGTCTGGAATCCCGGCGGCAGGTCCTGATGGGTGGTTTCCTTGACGACGCGGGGGCCGGCGAAGCCGATCATGCACTTGGGTTCGGCGAGGTTGATGTCGCCGATGGTGGCGAAGGATGCGGTGACGCCCCCGGTGGTCGGGTGGGTCATCAGTGAGATGTAGGGAAGTTGTGCTTCCGCGTGGCGCGCGAGGGCGGCGCAGGTCTTGGCCATTTGCATGAGTGACAGC
>JARFRT010000370.1 GCA_029287105.1 Akkermansiaceae bacterium
CCTTCCGGCGTCTTCCAACTGATTTCCGTCGGGAGTTTGAATGCTTCAGCCGGTGCCGCGGGCGCAGGATTCGTCGGTGATGGTGCCGACGGCGCAGCTTTGATCTTGCGCGCGCTGGCCACCCAGTCGAGAAATGCCTGCTTTTCACGGCCGACCACGTCGTGATTCCCGCGCATTTTGTAAAACCACACCTCGGTGTCGCGCTCCAGGGTCACGGCCATGATACGGCCGTCCTGCGCCGCATTGGCCACCACTCCGGAGGCGACCAGATCCACGAACACGGCCTTGCCCAAGGGCGTCACCACTTTTTCCGAGGATTTCTCAAGCCCTTGCTGGTCCACCGGACCGAGTCCGACCTGTTGCCGCCAGCGGTTGACATTCGGCAGCAGTCCGCCGGCATTCCCGCCCATGACACCCAGTGAAATATCGGCGACGGTTTCACCGTCACCCTTGGCGAGGTAACTGGCGAGTCGCATCGAGGAGGCACGGCCTGGCCCCCAGTTGGCCGGGACCTTGCCCTCCACCTTGGGTTTGCCGGCAGCACTGGTCATTCCGGTGTGGGGATTTTTCACCCCGGGAGCTGGCATTGCCAGTCCGGAGTGGGGGTCCGCCACCCCCGGATCTGCCATGGGGACGCCCGCATGGGGGTCACCGGCAAGCGGCGCGGCACCATCCCGCTCCTTGGGAACTTGATAGACTTCGATATCGCTTTTTGAGTCGCAACCGACCAGCGGGATGAGCAACAGCAGACCAATGAATGAAAACGGGCGAGTGAGTATCATGGGCACTTATTAGACCGATGCCCCTCCCAGCTGTCAACCGCCGATCACTCATTCCACTCTCAATTACTACCCGTATCATGCTCTCCAAGGGTCCGGCCGCCATGCCCCCCCTTTCAGCACAAAAAACCGCCGGTTATTCAGCCCCGTTCGCCCTCATTCGCCTTGGTCAGCTGACCTTGCAGAATGGGCACCGACATCCGCAACAAAACGGTGTAGCAAAGCAACCCGAAGGCCCAGATCCCCAGACATACCATGGTCTCGTTCATCGTCGGCTGGTATTCGATGACCTCACCGAGCGGGGTCGGCACAAAGCCGGGAACCACCATACCCATGCCTTTTTCGATCCAAATACCGACGATACACAGGACACAGGTCACATTGAGCCACTTCAGGCTGCGGCTCAGGGGCAGGATCAGCAGTACCATGGCCACAAGGTTGAAGGCGATGGCCGTCCAAATCCATGGGACCAACGCGTGTTTTCCATCCAGACCAAAAAACAGGTACTGGGATGATGCCACGTGGTGGGTATGCGAGTAGAATTCCTTGAACAGCTCGTTGATCAGCAGGAATACGTTGATGATCATCGACACCTGCACGATGCTGCGCAGCGTCAGCAGCGCCCGGTCCGTGATCATGAGCCGCTCGCTCATCCGTGCGCGGACCATCTTATTCATCCGGGAATACTCCATCATTTTGCGTAGTGCATCGACAGGCACCTGCAGCACTTCGCTGGCCACTTTCGCGGTCGCGGTTGCTGCACGGGCGGTGTCCGCAAGGGCCGAGACCTCGCCGAACTGCTCACCCGGAACCGCATTGCGGGTAACGCGGTAGCGCCCCCCTTCCTCGCGCTCGACCACCACTTCACCCTTGAGGACAAAAAAGGCATGCTCTGCGGTTTCGCCCTGTCGAAGGAGGGGGGTACCTGCGGCGGCACTGACCACCTTCAAATCGGCAAGAAGCTCGCGGCGAACCTCCTCAGGCACCGAGTTGAGTTCGGGCAGGTGGCTGGCGAGGGTGCCCAGATCCTCGGCTGACGCTGGACGCTGATCCAGACTGACTGGGGCGACATCCGGGCCTCCCTGTTCCGCACCGCCACGGGCGAAGGATCTGACGGCCGGGGTCCCGGTCACGTAGCGCACCACCTGCATGGCCAGGATGATCAGGGCCGGCCCGGCGGTAAAGGCGGAGGCCAGGAACCGGGGTCCGATGATGGAAGCGTTCCAGAACGGACGCCCACCGAGTCCGACATAGAGGAAGGCGGTGACGGTGTGGATCGAAATGGCCCAGACGATGGCGATGAACACGAACGGGATGTAAAACCATTTACTCGGCGTCTTGCCCCGGTAGCGTGTGTAGAGCAGGTAACCGCAGATATAGATATTCAGTAACAGGTAGCCGTTGAGCACAATCACATCCCAACTCAGCATCGAGTTAGGGAAATTGATCTCTCCAATACCGGGGATCAGGTGCCAGAAATGATCGGGTCGACCAAGATCAACCGTGACAAAGGCCAGACACATGATGATCGCCGCCACTGCTAACAATTCTCCGAATATGACCAGATCGTGCAGTTCCTCGTTTCGGTAGATGTAGACGGGGATCACCATCATCACCGCGGCTGCGGCCACCCCGACGAGGAAGGTGAAATTCGAGATATACACGCCCCACGACACCTCGTCACTCATGCCGGTGACCACCAGCCCATGGACCAGTTGCTTGCAGTAGGCATTGAGGCCGATCAGACAGATCACGCTGAGAATGCCCATCCAGGCGAAATATCGCCAATCCCCGACGAACGCAACCCGGGCGCAACGACCGAGAAAAACCATATAATTTCTAATTGCCGTGATCATACGTCGAAGTAGTAGAAAAACCGGGGTGATGTCCCGAGCTCTTCCTTGAGTTGAATAAAGACCCGCTTGGTCGTGAGAATTTTATACACCTCGCTCTCGTGATCGAGGATGTTACCGAATTTCCGTGCTCCGGCCGGGCAGACTTCCAGACAGGCCGGATACTTTCCAACGCGCGTGCGCTGGATGCAAAAATGGCATTTTTCCATCACGCCCATCTTCCGTGGCCGGTTGCCGAGGTAGGCCATGTCAGGATTCAGCCGTTCCTTCGGAATCGATGGTTTGGCGAAGTTGAAATGCCGGGCCGAGTACGGACACGCCGCCTGGCAATAGCGACACCCGATACACCAGTCGTAGTCGATCACAGTAATGCCGTCGGCCTCCTGCCAGGTGGCATTCACCGGGCAGACTTTCACACAGGGAGGATTCTCACACTGCTGGCACTGCACCGGCATGTAAAAATGATCTTTCTCCGGAACCGATTCAGGATTGTAGTCGTGATTGGACTTACCCACATCGAGCGATCCGTGGGGCATTTTCAGCACCCGGATGTACTGCAACTCGGGGTCCCTCGACAGGTTGTTCTCAGCGGCGCAGGCGTGTACGCATTTCCGGCATCCGATACACCGGGTCAGGTTCAGGGCGTAGACATACTCCACTCCGTCCATGGGCTTGAGGTCCTTGACGTCGGGAGTCACGCCATACTCGTCCTTCACCTCGCGCTCGATCCGCTTGAGCACCTTGGCCATGTCATCCGGCGACAGCTCCTTGTAGTGCTTTTGCAAGAACTTCTCCATCGATGTCAGGTCGTCAAGCTCAAGCAACGGCTTCAAACTTGCCGCCAATGCCGCGAGCCCAACTCCGGCAAAGGCCGAAGCACCCAAAAAGCTCCGACGGTCCATTTCCTTCGGCTTGTCGTTGGTGTTTTTTTCGGGGTCGGCATTCATAGCTAGTGCTGGGTTGAGGGTTGCGCGGCGGACGGGGCACTCACGTGCCGAAGGTGGTTAGGTGCTGGCGCGGGGCGGCGACCCGGAAATCCGGGCGAGTGCGGATCGTGACAGTTCACACAGTCCTGTTTCTTGTATGGCCCCTTGGACCGGTCCCAATAGCCGCTGGTCCGGCCGTGTGAGCCCGCCTCCCAGTCGCGCAAAGTCGGGCCGTGACAACTGCCGCACAATGGCGTGCTGTTCTCCATCTTCAGGCTCTCAATTCCCCTGGCCTGCAGCAGCAGTAGGTTCTTGTCGTTGTGACAGTTAAAGCAGTCGTTATTACGACCGTGGGTGCCGTGGCCCATCACAATATCTTCGTGCTCCTCCGGAATGATCACCCGGTGGTTGGCGTCGAACTTCAAGACGGACTTCTTGTCCTCCTCATGGCAGATATAACAATCGAAATGGTCCACATCCTCCTCCAGCGAAATCAGATCGGCATAGGATTGGCGCCAGGTCTTGGTTTCCAAAAACTTCGGATCCACCAGGGGAATAGGAGGCAGTGGTTTCGGCACCCCCCACCACTCAAAAGTGAAGGCCGCGATCAGAACACAAAACGCCGCAGACAGTACCACCAGGACCATCGTGCTCCGGTTGTCGGTTTGTTTCATCACATGCCATGTTCGGTATTATCCAACGAATCAAACGAGGTCGTCCTCAGGAACAGCCCCAAAGAGGGCGAGTTCCGGGATGACACAGCGAGAAGCTATCCCCGCTACTTTTTCAGAGTGCGGACGTATTTGACCAAGGCGTCGACATCGGCTTGGCTCAAGCCCTTGACCGGCTTCATCCGGGTCTTGTCACCCTCCTTGACGCCCTCGACAATCGACTTGGCAATCTGGGCATCGGTCAGCTTGGCCTGTACGGCGGGATCACTGAGATCCCGGCACTTCAACTTCTTGCCCATCTTGGTTTTCGCTGTCCCGTCCGCCCCATGGCACTTGGCACAGGATTTCTTGTAAAGGGCCGCGCCGTCGGAGGCGAGGACCGTGGTGGTGGGAAGAAGCAATACGACTAACAACATTGATATCTTGATGGTCATTTTCATAGCGGGCTGGATTGGGTTTTGGGTTTACTTACATAACGGACATTTCTACTGGAGAACAAATGATTGACGGCACTACTCCTCCTGATTCCCACCGGTGTGGCAGTCGCTGCAGTCGTAGTCTTCATACTCAGAATCGATGTGAAGGAAATCGAGCCCCTGGCCACTCAGTTTATTGAGTTCCTCACTGGTGCTGCCCTGGGCCACAATGGTGTGGCAGGATGTGCAATCACTGGCTTTGAGAATTTTCTCGGTCTTCTCCGCCTTGTGATTGCCGTCATGGCAACGGAAACAGCCAGCCGAGTTCTTGTGTCCCCGGTGATCCGGGTAGGTGCGCCAGTCGGTCTTCATTTCCGGGAAGAAATTCAGGCTGTAAATCGACTTCACTTCGTTAACGAGACCGTCGACCCGCTTGTCATCGGGGTACTCGGCTCGCAAATAGGCATCAATCTGTTTCTGGGCCTCATCCCTATCGGCATAGGGCTGGGTCAGCGCCTCTACCGCCTTCATTTTCACCCAGGACATCTCGGGGTCGATCCGCCCTTGGGTCATCGCCCGGTCCACGGCGTCGTTCGCCGAGGCAAACTGGTGTGCGGGTCGGTTATGACAGTCCATACAACCCATCGTCTCGATCTTATGATCCGCAGGATTGTCCGTAAAATCGGGGCTCTTGAATTCGGTGATTTTACCATCGGCATCGGTCAATCTTACCCAGGGGATGGTCTTACCATTATCGGGGCTGATAAATTCGACATGATTGGCAATATTCCTGTGCCAATGTGCACCATCCACGGGCCCATTGACCGGATCCCCTCCCCCCACATTAATCTGCATGCGGATTGTCCATGGTGTGTTCTCTTCGTCGGCCAGATGATAGCGATAGGTCTTCTCGACCGTGCCCGTGTATTTCTCAAGCCAGTGACACTTCTCGCAGCGCTCCTGAGTAGGCCCGTGATCACGCTCAAGTAATTTGATCGGACGGTTAAAGTCCCCTACCACCTCATGGTAGAGCTGGCGCATGCCGCCCACTTTAGCTTCGATGTAACCGGTCGCACCTGCGCCAACGTGGCATTCTGAACTCGCGACCTTGGCGTGATTCGAGTGCTGGTAGGTCACAAACTGGGGCTACATCGGCACGTGACAGGCCTCACCACAGAAACTAACCGTCTCTGTGGCGTGATAGGTCTGATAACTACCAAAAGCGGTCAGCAGCAGAAATCCAGTACTAATAACAATGAAACCACCGGCATACTTACGATGTCTCTTGTTCGTCAAATCAACACTCAGCACAAGCGGGATGGCTTCACCACGGGTTTTTTTACGGTGGCGGCGCTGCAACCAGTAACCCAACAGGAGAAGCCCGCAACCCGCGAAGAAAAACATCGGTGCTATCAGATAGACCAAAATCCCCATGTAGGGATTGGATGTCACGGCCATCATATCAATGGCGAACAACAGAATGAAAGCGAAGACAGCACTCACTGCCACCAGGGCTCCCAACAAACCCACCCAGTTCTGGAAGATATGGATACGCCTGCGGTAGCCCGACTTAGGAGCGGCATCAGGAGCAGAATCCTGTGTGGGAGTGTCTTTCATTGTGTCTTATTGAGCGGGTATGATCGGGGCAGGCTGTGCTATTAAACTAGCTGGTTCACTTCAAACCAGCTAGTTTACGTTGTGATTATTTCTTGAAGGCGCGGATGTACTTCATGAGTGCGCTGATCTCTGCATCACTGAATTTATCAGCGTAGGGCTTCATCACCACTTTGCCTTCTTTCTTCACGCCCTCTTTGATGGCCTTGATCCCCTCGGCATCGGTGAAGGAAGCCTGGACCTTGGCATCACGATAATCGCGGGCACCTTTTTTCTTACCCATCTTGGTCTTACCGCTACCGTCCTTGCCGTGGCACGAGGCGCACTTCTTGGAGTAGTTGGTGGCAGCATCAAGGGCTGAGGCTGTTGAAACAGGAATCAGCAGTGCTGCCGACAATATCGCTATTTGAGTTGTTTTTTTCATGGTTTTGTTTTTGGTGGTTTTCGTAGTTTTCCTTATACCGTAAAGCCCCTCCCCAATTGGGAGGGGCCCTAGTTAGTATGTGTGATAATTGCAATGTTTGCTAGTCAAAAATCATCGACTAGAAGGTCATGCGCAAGCCGGTGGAGACAACGTGTGCTTCGTAGTCATTCAAGCCGGCGTAGGCATTGTCCTTACCCTTGAAGTATCCATAACCCAGATTCCAGGTCATACTGTCGGTGAGCTGGCGGGTGAGCCTGAGCGTGACCGAATGATCGGTGGCTTGAGTCCCGTAGGGAGTGCCGACAGCCGAGTTATTGACGTAGTTGTCGGCATCGTAGTAGGAATAGCCTACCTGGAGCTGAGTCCTGTCATCAATGGCAAATCCGGCGTTCAGCGAGGCGATCCAGTAATCATTGGTCCAATCAAGGACTTGTGCCCCGACTTGATTGTCGGTATCGGTCTCTGTCTCAGATTCGATGTAGTGGAAGCTTCCCTGAACATACATCCAGCTTGTGGGTGACCAGGTCACGCTCTCGCTGAAGATGTGTTTGGTGGATTCACCGCTGATCACAGGGATCGTTCCCACCCAAGCCTGATTCTCGATTTCCGTTTGCTGGTAGTCATAACGGGTGACGAAGGTCAGGTTCGATGCAGCTCTCCAGGTCACACGGAGGTTGAAGTCGTGGGTCTCCGTATTGTGTTGGAGCAACTGGGCATCCGCGTCCTCGGTAACCATGTGGTTGAAGTCCTGTTCACGGTTGCGGTAGTAATACTGACCCGCGAAGGTCAGCCCCTTGCAGGCATACCAGTTGGCTCCCACAACATACTTCTGTTCGTCGACATCCGAGTCGCTGACACGGGTGCTGTCGATGATCTCATCGATAATGCCGTTGTCCGATTCAATAACGTGACTCGAGCGGTTCAGGTCGCTTTCAGCCTGGGTGAAAATAGCCCGGCCGTAGATCAGGATGTTGTCGATACCCGTGTAGCGGGCCTCAATCTGCTCAGTGAGCTTTGTCAGTTCGTCACTGCTTCGATCCGTGATGTCTTCAAGTCCGAGAGGCCTGTTTCTGCGGCCGCCAAGGTGTCCCGCCAGGGAGTCTTGTTCGTAGAACTCGGCGCGTATCGAAGGCACGATCACGAGACAATCATTGGGTTTCCACCAGAAGGTCGAGTTGAGGACGCTCATGGTTGAATCCGCTGTTCCCATCATGGTTGAGTAGGCATGATTCTGGTCTGGACGCAGGGCACCCGTCGCATCGATTGTTGTCCGGAATCCCGAGAAATCAGTATCCAGTGAGGTGAAGGAATAACCGAAGCTCAGCATCATGCGATCATTGAAGCGGGTCTCTGTGGAAATATGGGCATTGAAGATATCAGTGTCATACTTCTCATTATTCGTCACTTTGTGATCTCTCGTTGGATCCGGGTTACCTGCACCAGGGCTCGAGTTCCGGGTATTGTCATACTCGATGTTCTGGAAACTAAGTCCAATGCCGAGGTCGGTATTTCCCATGGTGTGGAGGAAATCCAAGGTAATGATGTCCTGGGTCTCATCGAGATCATAGAAGGTCGGAACGTTGCCACGAGTGTAGCGCCCCCATCTTGTCGAGTCCTTCTGGCCCTTGCGCCACAGGTGGCGGTAACCCAGTGTCCACTCGGGAGTATCTGGCATACGCAGGCCGGCTTCGAACCAGAGCTCTCCACGATCGAGCGAAAGCTCATCATCGTAGATCGGGAACCAAGCTTCGGCAGGGGCCACACCTGGCCCGGCATATCCACCGGATCCATCATACCAGGTTCTGAACTCCTTGTATCCGAACCGGACGAATCCGACGTCATCCTTGTCATAGCGGAGATCGATTTTGTAATCTTCCAAGCCGAACAGGGCATGGCCTTCGAGCAGGAAGGTGCCGTCATCGGTCAATTGCTCAAAGCGGAATGACTTGATACCTCCCATGAAGTCGCCATTGGAGCTGTGTCGTTTCTGGAATGCGGCATCGTTGCCGCTGACATCAACACCGCCGATCGAGAGCTCGATCCAATTGGCAGCTGCTTCTGCATCCGTGACTTCCGGCTCTTCAGCCAGGAGGGCGCATGGGCTGAGCAGTGCGACACCTGTAATGAGCGCATTCGCGCTTGCGACCCGAGGGTTGCATTGTTTGATTAATGATTTAATTTTCATCTTTTTATAAGTGGATAGGTGTTTTAGTTGCGGAGGTGACTACTGACATTGGATCCGTGAACGCCCTCGTGACAGCCTGCTGTCCAGCAAGTGCCTCGTGCGACGTAACCGGCGTGGTTGCGACCGCCGACGTTCAGCGAACTGGCGCTACCGCCCTGGTCTTGGAAGTGGCACTTCATGCACAATGTGTGGTTGCGCTCGGTGAGCATCTTCTGGTTGGTTGAACCGTGGGGGGTATGGCATGTGACGCAGCCCTCACGTGTGGCTTCGTGTTCGAAGGCGAATGGACCCTTCTGCTGGACGTGGCATGAGGTGCAGGTGTCATTCATGCTGGCGATCTGGGTGCCGCCTCCTTTATGGGCTGAGCCCTTGTGAGGATTGTGGCAGTCGGAGCAGCTCATCTTGCCGTTCATCACGGGGTGACTGTAGGGCAGGTTGAATGAACCCTTCACATCGACGTGGCATGTAAAGCAGGCCTCGGGCGACTTACCAGGATTGACGATGGTGGCAATTGCACCGCCGGATTCGACGTGCTTGCTGCCTGGACCGTGGCAGCCTTCGCAACCGATGTCGGGAGCGTTTGGACCTTTGGCAACGAGCTTGGCGTGATCCGCCGTCTTAAAGTCGCGGTTGATCTTCTCATGGCAATCCTCGCAGGATTCGGTTCCTACGAATGTGGCTCCGGGGATGGAGGGCGGGGCGAATATTGTGTGGCTGACTCCAACACAGGAGATTGCGATCAACGCAACTCCGGCAGTTCCTCCAGCGCACCAAGCGAAAGTTCCGCTTCTTTTTTTAATGACACGGGCAAATGACTGCCAGCGTTTGAATTTCGAGTTCGGGTCCATAATGTATTATTTGTTAGTTTGGTTGGATTGTTGTAGCATGCACTGGAGTAAAGTCTCTCATCCTCTGGGCAACTCCCCAGGACCTAAAACAAGGATTGAAACCTTTAAGCACGATGCAAAAATGCCACAACCCGCATAAACTGGCTACGCGAATTGGGGGGCAAGCTGTGCATATTCTCTTATTGCCATTCTTTCGCTTGCCCGACCGCCCAATCAAACAGGGTGCCCTATCGGCTAACCACAAAACGCCACCACCCCACAAAGTCATCATAAGCCGCCATCACTACTCGCCTAGAAACAAGCGACTTCCAGAGCGCGCACCAACCCATTAAAACCGTTAGAAAAGGCCGTCAAAGGGCAGCAAAAAAACGTCCGTCGCCGGCGGTGCCCGTCAATTTCCGCGCTGTCCGCGCATAATCCGGTCAAAAAAAATACGCGCCATTGCTTTTTTATCGTGACCGGTGACCGGCTAGCACACTAACAGAAAAAAAGGGTCGTCAACAGAACGCTGACGGCACACCTCAACGAGGGCTTAGACCCTACCTCCCCCCTCGCCTTACCCTTGGCCGGGCAAGGATCGAATGCAATCAATGGTCCGCGCAACTGCGGTCGGTGGGAGCGTCAGGCGCGGCCTCGCTCGGGGTGACCAAAGCGTTTTCCACGAGATACTGTTCGACCTCCTCTCCTGAGACATCGGCGAGCATCTGTCCGCCGACGCTGACGCAGGGGCTCAGTGGCTGGCCGCTTTTCTGTTCCATTTCCCAGCGGAAGGCAGGATTCTTGATGATATCCTTTTCCTCGAACTCGAGATCATACTTGCGCATGATCGCGCGCACGCCCTCGCTCCAGCCGCAGAACGTTTTCAAGTAGCAGACGATATTCAAATTTTCGTGATTCATAGTGTGTTCTTGTTCTCCGGCGAGAAGAGACCATAATACCGCTGCTTTGCAACCTGATTCTCAACAATCGCCCCCCGCTGTCATCACTGCCGATGGCAAATGTCAATCCGTATCGGAATCGACACGGCTGGGCGCAAGGAATGGCACGCTCGAGGTGATCGAGATAATGATCGATGGCCGCCGTATGGCTGGCGGAACCGATTCCCCCACCCTGACCGGGAAGCCCGGTGGATTCCTGCCGGCGACGCTCCATTTCACCCTGAGTCACTTCGAACCCCAGCCGGACGGGCGCTGCCTTGCGCGCTACGTCCGCTGCAGGGCTGAGGACAGCCCTGGCAAGGAACCTTGTTGAGCAAGCGGATCCAGCGTTCCTGAAAAGAGGTGTTATACTGCCGCTGCCTGGGGCGCTGGTTGGGCGTAAACGCTGTTGAGGATATCGCGACACTCGGTCACGCTGTACTTGGAAACCACGGTCGCCAGGACGGCATCACCGAATCCCTTGCGAAGCAGATTCATATCCTCAACCCACTCGCCGCAGTTGGCCCCGCTCATCACGCGATGCAAACCCAACAACTTGGAAAAGGCATCGAGGTCTTTGCTGCACGCCTTACCCACAAGAGCGACATAGTCGACGTTGGCCAGATCACGTGCCAGCACCGCCGGCTTGGGAAGCTCACCTGTCGACACAGCATTGTATTTCTCCTGGAGTTGACTGAAAAACGCACTGCCGTCCTGGGGGGCCAGTGACACCAATTGGGTCCGACCGTCCAACTCCCGTGGCACACTTTGCTGTGTGGATGCAGGTTGAGCCGTGACCGGTGACACTGGGGCGACCGGCTTAGGCTCGGCCGGCGGACTTGCGACCGCCACAGGCACTGCGGGAATCTCCACTTGCTCAGCCTGATCGGGCTTCTCGTCGGTCACTGGGTCGAAAGCGTCCATCTCCGCAGCAAACCCGGTGGGTTGCTCATCGGATTTGGGACGAAGCTTGTTGACGATCGAGGAAAAAACCCCGGCGACCCGCTCTCTGGCAGTGCCTGCTTTCCCCTCGTTATCTTCAGCCTCCGATTCTTCGTCGGCACGGTCACAGTGGGAAAGCGCGTCGGCCACATAAGCGGCCAACGAGACAGCGTCTGCTTCATCCTCGCCAGCCACGTCAGCAGTCGCCTCAACCGTATCCGCTGCGGCATTCGCAACGGCATCTGTGGTATTCTCGACGGGAGCCGAGGCGGCGGGCCGTGCCAAAGGCGGAACCGATGGCGCTACGTAGGAATCCCCCTCAGGTTCGCGAAATCCGTTGTACCCGTGTGCATCGTCGTAGCTTTTGAAGAAGGCTCCTGTGCTGGCCGGCTCAGCTTCAGGCTTGCTGGATTCTGAAACCGGCGCCGTCTCGCGGGGCGGGATTTCCTCAGTCGCTTTTGCATCACTGGTAAGCTCAGCAACTTCCGCAACCTGCTCACCCTGCTCCGCAACCTTCTTTTCGCCCTTCTCCTCGTTCCGTTGATCGGCAAAATCCATCATCGCGGCAACGGCACTCCGGCGCGCCTGTTCCCTGTCGTTAGCGGGGTTGACTTCCGGAGTCTCCGCGGAAGCGGCCAACCGGTCCTCCGTAGGATGAGCGGCATCTTCCGTCCGGCTCTCATTTTCAACCGAAGAGCCCGATTCCGTCCCGGCCTCCTTCTCCAGCAGTTCCTTGGAAACGAAAGTCGTCTTTGCCTTTTCCACTTTCCACTCGGGCAACTTCATGGACCGTTCGACTTTCTCTCGCACCGGGGCCTTCATCGGCACCGGCTGCGTGGCTCCGCTCAGTAACTCGGCGTAGCTATCCGCCTGAGCATCCAACTCAAACTCGGACCCATCCGACTGCATTGACTGAGGCCCATCCCAGACAAATGCTGCATCCGCGACCGCCTCACTCCAATTACCGCCATCGTTATCCGCGCCCACCAGACTGAGTTCGAAATCTTCATCCACCAGGCTGGTATCGAGGGCCGTCGCGGCCCCGTAAAAACGAATCGCCTGATGGGGCATGCCCGATTTGACCAAAAGCTTGGCCATCGCCAGGTTCTCCTCCGGGTGCTGCGCGTTTTTCTGCACCACAGTGCCGAACAGGCGCATCGCACGCGTAGGCTGCCCTCTGGATACAATACGGGCCGCGAAAATCACCTCCTCGCCGACGGGAGGAATCTCGGGCGCACTCCAGACCATCGTCGAAGCGTCGCGGTAAAATCCAGCATCATACAGCACCTGCACTACTTTCTTTCGGGTCTCCCAGTCGTCGGGATTCTGCTCAACAAGTTTAATAAGCAGATCTTGGGCACTATCGAGCCCATTGATTGAATTGGTGGAATTAGTCATGATTCGTAAGGGTGAACTATCTAAGTTTGTTAACATTATACATCCAAGTCAACACAGAATCGCTCTTATTTCAAAATTTAAGAAAAAATACGCGAATTATTTCAAAAAATTAAATCGCCTCGCCGCATGTGACTCGTTGACTCTTAAACATTTATAAAAAATCAAGGGGATCGGCAAGAAACCTGTTAGGCAATCC
>JARFRT010000401.1 GCA_029287105.1 Akkermansiaceae bacterium
ATGGATGTCGGCAACCAGCGGGATGTCACAGCCTGCGGCGCGAACGCCATCGCGGATGTGTTCCAGGTTTTCCGCGTAAACCCTGGTTTGCGCGGTGATGCGGGCAATCTCACACCCTGCCTCGGCGAGTTCCAGCACCTCTCTGACACAGGCCTCGGTGTCGCGGGTGTCGGAGGTGATCATCGACTGCACACGGATCGGATTGTCACCCCCGACCCCGACGTTGCCGACCGTGATGGCGCGGGTTTTCCGGCGGGTGTAGGCGAAGTAGTCCTGGCAGTAGTTGAGGTCGGAGTGCATGGCGACAGAATCATAACTTAAGCCGCCAGAGTCAAGGGTAGTGTCTCCACAGTCATTGAATTTGCAACGAGGACCTCTACTCTGTTGGGCGGTGGTTTTCTATTGAAATAGAATCGCAGGTCATTTATTACGCCCTGAGGATGAAGCGAACCTGGACTGGTTCAGCCAGGATAGCAGCCCGCAGGACGCCTCCGCCCACGGCTCCACCTCGATCGCCGAGATCACCATCGAGCTCGAGGTGCAGGCGCTCGAGCTTAAGCACACCCCGGACGATGCCAAGCGAATCATCGAAGCGCTCGAAAACCTCGCCACCAGCCATGAGAAGGTGGACCGGAATACTGAGGCCGTGAAACTGCGTGCGGAAATCGAGGCGCTGAAGGCGAAGCAATAGGCCGCCCGACTGCCCCTCCCGGCCCGAAAAACCATTGGATCAAATTTCCTGTCCGCTTTTTGCCCGTTGGCGCATGACGAACCGGGAGGCACACCCAAGCGCGGTTTTACCAACGCATGCGAAGTTTATCCTTGTCGCCTGTCCGTTTTTTTCGCCTGTTGGCGTCACCCCATGTCTTCCCTGTGACAGCGTCCTTAAACCCCCAACCAGTGAGTAATTCCTAGCCGTTGATCACTATGGAAAGCTTACCCCATACCACCTTGCCCGGCGGCGTGCTTCTCATGTCTGCGAGGGGCGGCGGTGGCAGTGACTCTGGTGAATGATGGATTTGGCGCCGCCGTCTGACCGATCATCCTCCTATTATCATTTTATGAAATTGATCTATACCTCCCTGATGTGCCTGTGTGGTGCTTCTGCTTCAGGGCTTTCCCATGCCGAACCCATCCAGGTCTCCGGCATCTACCCCTCCCTGGCGATGTTCAACAACGAGGGGGAGTGCGGCACGGGTGCCGTGGTGCCCTGGGCGGATCGCTTGTGGGTGATCACCTACGCGCCGCACATGCCGAAGGGTTCAAGTGACAAGCTTTACGAAATCACCCCGGACCTGCAGCAGATCGTGCGCCCGGAATCGATCGGCGGCACCCCGGCCAACCGCATGATCCACCGCGAGAGTGGGCAGTTGCTGATCGGCCCCTATGTCATCGACACGAAGGGCAGGGTGCGGACCATTCCCTACGTGGCCAAGGCCGGGCTCGGGGCGGGAGGGAGCAGGCTCAAGGTGCCGGCAGAGGCACTTGCCGGAAAAACCATGTTTGGCCGTCACACCGCCAACGCGCGGCATCTGACGGCTCCGGCTAACAAGGTCGTTTACGCCACCATGGAGGAGGGGGTCTACGAGGTGGATTTAAAAACCCTCGAGGTGAAGGAACTCTGGGGCGACGAGGCCAACAAGACCAGCCCGCGCAAGGCGGATCTGCCGGGCTATCACGGCAAAGGGCTCTATTCGGGTCAGGGCGTCTATGTCTATGCCAACAACGGCGAATACGGGTCGGCGGCCAAGACCAAACCCGAGACGCCTTCGGGCGTGCTCGCCGAGTGGGATGGCAAGGCGGAGAAGTGGACGGTCATCCGCCGCAACCAGTTTACCGAGGTCACTGGACCCGGCGGCATTTACGGCAACCCCGATCCGGCCACCGACCCGATCTGGGCGGTGGGCTGGGACTACCGTTCGCTTCTGCTCGGTGTCCGCATGCCGGACAGCGGTTGGAGCTTCTACCGACTGCCCAAGGGCTCGCACAGCTACGACGGTGCCCACGGTTGGAATACCGAATGGCCGCGCATTCGTGAGATCGGTGAAAAGGATCTGCTGATGACCATGCACGGCACTTTCTGGCGCTTCCCCGGGAACTTCACCCCGCAGTCGTCGGCCGGCATCGCGCCGCGTTCGAATTATCTGAAAGTGATCGGCGACTTCGCCAAGTGGGGCGACCGCATCGTGTTTGGCTGTGATGACACTGCGAAGTCCGAGTTCCTCAACAAGCGCAAAGCCAAGGGTCACGTCGCCGCTCCGCAGTCACAGTCCAACCTGTGGTTTGTCGAGCCGGAGCAGATCGACCAACTCGGCCCTGCCATTGGGCGCGGTGGGGTGTGGGTGAAGGATGCGGTCAAGGCCGGTGTGGCGTCGGACCCCTACCTGTTTACCGGCTATGACCTGCGCGGGCTTCATCTGGCGCACGATGCGGGCAAGGCGGTGACTTTCAGGTTGGAAGTCGACCTCAAGGGGGACGGGAACTGGAGCCTGCTCCGCGAAGTGGAGGTGACGGGCTATGGTTTTGTGGAATTCAAACCCGGTGAACAAGGGGCGTGGATCCGGGTGGTCAGCGAGGTGGATCTCGATCAGGCGACCGCCGCGTTCAGTTACCGGCAGGATCGCGAGGTCCGGAACAGCAGGGATTTTGAAGGCCTGGCCAAGCCGGGTGATGCGCTGGTCGGAGGGTTGGTGAGGGCACATGGCGACAAGTCCCGCGTGCTCGGTTTTGCGGCCGTTGACCGGCAGGGCCGGGACATCGGCTACTACGAACTCGATGCCGACTTGAACCTGAAGCGCAAGCAGGATGAGAAGCTGCATGCGGACATGAAGGCGCGCACGGCCATCCCGGATGATGCCTTCGAGGTGGACGCCGCTTCCGTGATTTTCACCGATGACGATGGGCGGCGTTGGCGGCTGCCTCTGCCGCTGGACGGGTTCAACCGTCACCCGCTGGGCAATTACCGGGTCGCCCGCGAAGTGGCCACCGAACGCGATCTCTGCCACCTGGCGGGGACCTTTTACGAGCTGCCTGCTCGCAATGCCGGTGACTTTGCCAAGCTGCGCCCGGTGGCGAGCCATGACCTGCTGATCCACGACTTCTGTTCCTATCGCGGCCTGTGGGTGCTCTCCGGGGTGGCCGCCGACGCCAAGGGCGCGCACGTCGTCCGGTCGGACGATGGCAAGGCCGCCCTGTGGGTCGGTGTGATCGATGATGTCTGGAAACTCGGCAAGCCGGTCGGCAAGGGTGGCCCATGGCGTGGTGCCAAGGTCAAGGGCGGGCAGCCTTCCGACCCCTACCTGATGACCGGTTACGACGACAAGAAACTCACCCTGCGCGCGTCCGGTCAGGTCAATGTGAAGATCGAGGTCGATGTGACCGGTGACGGCAACTGGCAGACCTACACGACGGCTCCCGTCTCCAGCGAGGTCAGCGGGCTCATTTTCCCGAAGGGATTCTCCGCCTACTGGATCCGCTTCACCGCTGACAAGGACTGCACCGCCACGGCCATCCTGGAATACCGCTAATGGGGTCAAGTAAGCCCTGCAAAAGCGGCTACTCCCGTGGTTTTTTCGCTCACCCCTGATTTGTCGGCCACTGGTATTATCCATCTTGCCCCATGGCACAGGGGCCCCGGGATGCCAGCACGGCCAAGGCATGGCACGCAGCAACAACCAGAGTCGGGGGCCGCTCTGCGATCGTCCGCCGAGGGAGGGCCCGATTTGCCGTTGAAAGCCATTCCTTACTTGACTGCAATTGCCTATGGGTGTATCGGATAACCTCAATCGTTTTTGCAAAAAAATGATCATCAAACCATCCCCCCGTCCCGGGTCGAGACCTGTGGTGGGGTGAGGATGGGACCTGGTATTAAATCATCATGGGTGCAGTGGCTTTTCAGGGTGGGAAGCTGATAGAAAATCCAAAACAATGAAGGCAAGCATGGGTCAGTGCTGGATGCTCTCCAAGGTGATGGCGGGAGCGTTTCTGGTTGGGTTCGGTCCACCGGACATGGAGGCGGCCGCCATTACCCAAATCACCCATTACGCCAGCGCTACGGGTTTTTGGAGTGAGCCTGTTACCGACGATGGCAAGGTCGTTTGGTACGCCCATCTTACCAGTGTCAATCTACTGCCGAACTATTACGTTTACGATATTGCCAGCGGTCAGGCGACGCAGATCACCAGCTACACGGGGGGCGACGGATACTGGGGAGAGCCCGTCATCGAGGGCGGCAAGGTCGCCTGGTATTTTAATGACACCGACGTCAACGGCCTGCCGGATTACTATGTTTACGACATCGCCAGCGGCCAGACCACGCGGTTTGCCAGCTACAGCGGGACTAACGGGTTCTGGAGTGCCCCTGTTGTCGCCGGCGGCAAGGTGGTGTGGTTCATCAACACGGCCAACGGGTCCGATCTGCCGAACTATTTCATCCACGACACCGCCACCGGCGTGACCACTCCGATCACCGCATACAGCGGCCTGAGGGGAGTCTGGAGCAAACCGGTTGTCGAGGGTGGCAAGGTCGTCTGGTATGCCAATCCATCGGACAGGAGGGGCAATCCGAATTATTTCTCCTATGACATTGCCAGTGGGGTGACCACCCGGATTACCAGCTACACAGGGCGCAGCGGGTTTCGGAGCGATCCGGTCGGCGGGGATGGGCTGGTGGCCTGGTACTGCAATCCGGACAACACGTCCGATACGCCGAATTATTATGTGTTCGACACCGCGACCGGCGTGATCACCCAGATCACAAGCTACACGAGCAGCGTCGGGTTCTGGAGCGAGCCTGTGGTCGCGGATGGCAAGGTCGTCTGGTATGTCAACACGACCGACGATACCGGGCCTCCGGATTGTTTTGTCTACGATGTTGCCAGCGGCCAGACCACCCAGATTGCCAACTTCAGTGGACCCGGCGGGTTTTGGAGCGAGCCTGTCGCCGACGACGGGAAGGTGGCGTGGTATGCGCATCCTTCCAGTGTCGATCTGCTTCCTAACTACTATGTTTACGACACCGCCAGCGGTCAGACCGTACAGATCACCAGTTACACCGGTGGCAACGGTTATTGCGGTCTACCCGTGATTGAGCGGGGCAAGGTCGTCTGGTATTCCAATGCGACGGATGTCACTGCGCTGCCGCAGTATTATTTCTATGACATCGCGGGCGCGCAGGCCACGCAGATTACCAATTACAACGGCAACGATGGCTTTTGGAGTGACCCTGTGGTGGCGGACGGCAAGGTGGTCTGGTATATCAACGCGACCAACAACACGGACATGCCGAATTACTATGTTTCCGCTCTTGAAACAGCACGGTTCGTGGTCACCTCCTTCGTGGGAAGTCCGGCGAGTGGTTATACCATCGAGTGGACTGCCGAGCCCGGATACTCATACCAGGTAAGCTACTCCGAGACGTTGGCTGCAGGCAGCTGGATTGATATCGGCCCCCCCCTCTCGGTGACCGCATCAGAATCTGTGCTCTCCTATTTCGACGCCATCTCGGCCCCTGGACCAAGGCGGTTCTATCGGGTGAGTCGCGTCGGCAATTGAAGCGAACGGGTGATCCTGACGCGGTGATGCATTCTGGCTTTGGAATACGTTGTTTCCTTGACCTTCGGGTTAGAATGAGGTGTGATGAAGTTATGTTTGTATCTTTTTTTGGCAAACAAGGATTTCGGATAACGAAATTCCGGGTGACGGGTATGAGCCTCGGGGGGTGGTTGCTGCGGATGGTTGTAATCCCGGCTTGGCTGGGTTCGAGTGTGACTGGGGTCGCGGGTTCGCTTGCCGAGGTGGGGGCGGTAAAAACGGAGACACCGCCGGTGATGGACGGGCGTCTGGACGACGCGGTCTGGAAACGGGGCGGCGTGGTTTCCGGATTGCGTCAGTACAAGCCGCGCGCGGGCAAGCCGATGAGTGAGCGGACGGAGATCCGGGTGCTGTATGACGCTGATTTTCTCTACCTCGGGGTGCGGTGCTACGACCGGGAACCGGGCAAGATCGCTTCCCGCGGGATGGAGCGGGATGGCGGCGTGCTTGCCAGCGATTATGTGTACTTCTTTTTCGATACCTTTTACGACCGCCGCAACGGATATGCCTTTGCGGTTAGCCCGGACGAGGGGCGGTGGGATGCGCTGATAAGCAATGCTTTTCATGTGAATACCAACTGGGACGGGATATGGGACGTCCGGTGCTCGATCGATCGGCAGGGGTGGGTTGCCGAAGTGAAAATCCCCTTTAAAACGCTGGGATTCCGGGAGGGTGAAACGGTCTGGGGGTTCAATGTTGCCCGCTCGATTGCGCGTAAGGGTGAGGCCGGGCGATGGGTGGACCCACGCCCGGAGGTGGAGACGCAGTATGCGGGGAATGCCGGTCGGCTCACCGGGTTGACCGGCATGGAGCAGGGGGTGGGGGTGACGTTTTCTCCCTATTTGTTAGGTAGGTCCCGCTACTCGAAATTTGGCAGCGACGAGTCGGAGGTCGATGCCGGGTTTGATTTCCGCTATCGCCTCACCCCAAGTCTGACGGCGACCTTGAGTTACAACACGGATTTTGCCGAGACGGAGGTGGATCAGAGGCAGATCAACTTCTCCCGGTTTCCGTTGTTTTTTCCTGAGAAACGCGCGTTTTTTCTCGAGGACTCGGGGATTTATCGGTTTTCCTCGGAGAAAGACAACCTGCTCATCCCGTATTATTCACGCCGGATCGGGTTGAACAATAGGGGCGAGCGGGTGCCATTGATCGGGGCGGCCAAGTTGTCGGGGAGGGTGGGGGATTATGAACTCGGGATGACCGCAGCCCATCTGGACAGTCATGGCGGGCTGGGAAACCAGTCGGTGTTTGCAGGACGGGTTGTCCGGCATCTGGGTCAGCACTCATCGCTGGGAGCGATGGTGACGGTGGGCGACCCCAACTCCGAGGGTGACAATTACCTGGGCGGGCTGGATTACCGCTTCCAGACATCGACATTCCGTGGAGACAAAACCCTGATGGCAAATGTCTTTGCTCTTGGCACGGTGACCCAGCCGGATGGTGCGGGGGAATTTTCGGGCCATGCCTTCGGGCTGGGCCTCAACTACCCGAACGACACCTTTAATTTCCGACTGAATGCCATGGAGATTAGCGATGGCTTTAACCCGGCGTTGGGGTTTGTGCGGAGGACGGGGATTCGGCAGTATTCCAGTTCGTGGCGTTACCTCAAGCGTTGTGACGACCCCACCTACCTGCAGTGGGTGAGCCTGGTTTATGCGAACGAGATAATAACGGATCTGGACAACGAATTAAAGACACGCAGTCATTCCATTTACCCCTTGGTGCTGAAGTTGGGCAGTGGTGACGAGTTGAGTTACGGCCTGACACAGACCTTGGACGAGATCGATGCCGCTTTCCCCATCCCCGGAGGCAGCACGATTGCCATGGGCCGGTACGACATGCTGACCCACGATGTGAAATGCCAGTTATCCGATACCCGCGCCGTGAGCGGCGAGCTGGGGATGCAGTGGGGGGATTTTTACGGGGGCGACTGGAAACGGGCCTACGCCAATCTCTGGTGGAGTCCGCACAAGCGCCTGGCGGTGGGTGTGAACTACGAGTGGAACACATTTGACATGCCTGATGCTGACATTGACAGCCAGCTTGTCAGTGCCTGGCTTGTGTGGAGGTTTTCCCCGAGGATGAGGTGGTCGAACCTTATCCAGTACGACACCCTGTCGGACACAATGGGGGTGAACTCCCGGTTTTCGTGGGAATTCAAGCCCGGGAAAAACGTGAATATCGTGCTCAGCCAGCTCTACTGGGATCAGAGGGGATCCTTTCAACTTCTTGATTCCGAGTTAGTTGCCAAGGCTCAATTGCAGTTCAGGTTTTGAATTTGGGTTGACAAGGGTTCTGGATTTCTGTCAGAAAGGGAGCGTCTTCTTTCTAATTTTACGATTGAAGAGGATAACCCAACCCCCTGAAAAATGTTGAAACACGACAAGGACCGGGGAGGGATCATGTCTTTGCCCGGCGCGGAGATGTCCCCCTCTCTGGTGGATCGTCACCGCCCTGCTGTCGAGGTCAGTGTGGAGGGGAAGTTTTTAGCGGTCAATGGTGAGAGGTTTTGGATCAAGGGCGTGACCTACGGGAGCTTCGGCTTGAATGACGCGGGTGAGCCGTTTCCGGACCTGCCGGAGCTCAAGCAGGATTTCAAGGCAATGGCGGATGCGGGGATCAATACCGTGCGTATGTACAGCGCGCCGAGTTTGAGGATTGCGGACGCGGCCTATGAGGCGGGATTGATGCTGATTCCTGAAGTCGGCTGGGCACCACGGTTCTGCGAGCTGGACACCGAGCGTGAAGACTACCTGTTTGAGTGGGCCGAGGAAAAGACGAGGGCGCTCGCCGGGCATCCTGCCATTCTGATGTATTCCATTGGAAATGAAATCCCGCCACTGGTGGTCCGCTGGTACGGGATCGAGCGCGTGGGACGGTTTTTGAAAAAGCTGTGCCTGCTCGTCAAGGAGGCGAGCGGGGGCGGGTTGGTAACGTATGTCAACCACCCCCCGACGGAGTACCTGAACCTCCCGTTCATCGATGTTGTTTCCTATAACATCTACTTGGAAAACAAGGATGACTTTGGCTCCTATCTGGCACGACTGCATAGCCTGGCAGGTGACAAGCCGCTTTTTCTGGCGGAGTTGGGTTTGGATAGTGCGGCGCATGGTCAGGAGAACCAGGCCGAGTTTATCCGGGATTTTTTGCGGATCAGTTTTGAAAAAGGTCTGTGTGGCGTCGCCGTTTACAGTTGGACCGACGAGTGGAGCATTTTCGATGAATCGATCCAAGGGTGGTGCTTCGGGCTGACGGATGCCGAGCGCCGGCCGAAGCCGGCGTTGGAGGTGGTCAGGGAGTTTTACCACATGGACCATTACCAGATGCGTGGCGGCGACTGGCCGATGGTGACCGTGGTGGTGGCCACCTACAATGGTTCCCGCACCCTGGCGGAGTGTTTGCGCTCATTGAGTGGGTTGAACTACCCACACTACGAGGTTCTGGTGATCGATGACGGCTCGACGGATGCTGTGCCTGAAATCGCATCCCAACATCCTGTCCGGTATTATCGCGTTGAGCCTAATGGCGGTCTGAGTAATGCCCGGAACGAGGGAATCCGGCGAGCTGACGGCGAGGTGATCGCATTTATTGATGATGACGCCTATGCCGATCCGGACTGGCTGTTTTTTATGGTGAGTGCCATGCTCGACAAGGAGGCATCGGCCGTCGGTGGACCCAATTTTTCACCCCCTGATGATGGTTTTATCGAGCAGTGTGTGAGTGATTCCCCGGGGAATCCCACCCATGTTCTGCTCGGTGACGAGCTCGCCGAACATGTGCCGGGTTGTAATATGGCGTATGTGAAGGATGATCTGGAAAAGATCGGCATGTTTAATGAGACCCACCGCGCGGCGGGGGACGATGTGGATGTTTGTTGGAAATTGTTAGTCAGGCAGAAAAAGATAGCGTTCAGTCCGGCGGCCATGGTCTGGCACCATCGACGCCCCACGATCTCCGCCTATTTGAAACAACAGCGCGGTTATGGCTACGCGGAAGCACATCTTCATCAAAGCTACCCGTCCCGATTCAATGTGATGGGTCACAGTGTGTGGCGCGGGAGTATCTACGACGGCCACTATGTATGGTCGGCGGTCAATCTTCCGTTTCTGCTGAAGCCACGGATCTATCAGGGTGTTTTCGGGAGCGCGTTGTTTCAGACGATGTACCGGCCGGCGCTGTCATCATGGTTACAGCTTTTCCAATCGATTGAGTGGCAGTTGTTAGGGGTCTCTCTGGGGCTTAGCTGTTTGTTGGGTTTTGTGTTTTCAGTTTGGTGGGTGGTGCCGGTGATGTTTGTGCCAGCGGCATTGGCGTTGGCGGCTACCCTGGCCGCCGGGGTGATATGCGGCATTGAGGCGTCCGATTTCAGACAGTCGGCATGGTCGCGGAGAGAGCGGGTCCTGGGGGCGGTGATTGTGGGCGCGTTGCACATCCTGCAGCCGTGGGCCAGGGCGTGGGGGCGGGTGAGAGGGAAGTGGGAGCTGATGGGTGTGGATCGGGACTACCCCAAGGTGGAGCGGATGTGGGGTAATATTTCCCAGAGGGACGCCTGGCTGCGGCTGCTGGCGAAGCATCTGGATGCGTGCGGCTGGAAGTGCCGGTGCAATGATGACTGGCAGTCATGGGACCTGATCGTGGATG
>JARFRT010000135.1 GCA_029287105.1 Akkermansiaceae bacterium
CACAGATAATCGCGAATACTGTGAAAACCCAGTTTTCTGCTGTTTAGGTCACGGTAGAAAATGATGAAGCTGCGGGCTTTGTCATTTAGACGCCTAGTGGAGGAAAAAAACGATTGGGGAATGTTTTGGTAACGGTAATAACCTTCGTTTCGCAGTACCTGTAGGCCCCTTTCACATGAGATGGCGATGGCTTCACTATGGTTAATTTGCCGCCCTTGAGGGCAGACTTCTTGTCGCAGAGCAAGCCGACGATCAAAGGCCGCATTACCCTGATGCCGCTCGAGGCCGCCTGGCCATCACCCCTGACAAAATGGTTCGGTCCGGCATCCGCGGAGGTGCCGGTGTTCCAGCCGTATTTCCACAGTTACGACCAGTAGGGCGATCAAGTAAGATCCGTGAACCGTAACTCAAATCAATAGGAGGTAATGAAGTTAGGTGCTGCAACTCGCCCACACTGGCGTAGCCCCCCTCCTTTTGAGGGGTAATGGAAAGTGCTAGGGGCCTTGATACCGTCAGGGATCGACCCACTCCGTGGGCAAATTTAGTTCATGCTGACCTTCAAGCGGATAAAGCGGCATGATCTTTCGGTGATCGGCACTACATCCCTTACCTTGACCAACCAGTGATCTCCTTCGTCTACAAGGGACACGATCGTAGTCAACGCAATCCATCCATCACCTGCCAGATCATCCCCGGCTTGCACCGTAAAATTGACGTCCGAAGCGAACTTGTTTTTCCGATAAGTCAGCAGGAGGTAACCGTCCTCCTGCGATTGTTTAGGCATGAATTCCGCGCCACACATGAAGGGATTGATCAACAGGGCATATTTGACAAGGTTTGCAATGCCGTCATGAGATGGATCTGAAAAATCCCCACAGACCGCCAGGTCCGCCAGCTGAGCCGTAGTAAACACGCCTCTTTTCCATGAGCCATACGGCGTATTGTCAATGCTGATACTATAATCTGTCTTACTTCCATCTGGTGCTGTAACGGCAACAATGATGCTGTTGTTTCCGATCGAGAGAGGGATTGGGGCACTCGGCATTCCAGACACAACGCCGCCACCGTTAACTGTGATTAATGCGAAGGCATCTGCTGAAACCGGAGTAACAACAACGAAGGCAGTTCCATTGGGGACGTAGCCCGTATACGAAGTGATTGACGGCAGAAACGTCGGACTTAGAGCGGTTGAACTAACAGCAATATCTGTTAGTGATGCATCACTGCTGATGACCGCCGGCTGAAACTCATAGGCTCCAATATCACTCCACCCGATTCGGACGCGATTACGTTGGTCACTTGCCGGTGCCGCAGTATCGTCCCCATGATTGATCGCGGGACTCTGACTCGACAACTCGATCGTCATGGTCACCCCCCCATTTTCCGCTGGTGCTCCAGCCAATAAAGGGTCGGTATTGCTCCTACTGCTGCCCAAGGAAAAGATGATTGACCCGTCTGAACCGATATTATGGCCGTCATCAACAATACTTCCCAAGGAATTGCTAGGCGTGCCATAGGCGACAATTGTATTTTTGAGTGTCAAGACACCGGAGACAACACGTGTATTGCCGCTGTTAGCAAAGCCAGAAGGACCTGATCCCCAAGTGGTGTATTGATAAGCCCCGGGTGAGCCTGGCGAGCCTCCATAGCCTCCGCTTGCTAAGCCACGCGCCACGGTCACATTAAGCAGGCTGATTTGACCGGATGAGTTGTAAATAGAACCTCCCTCGCCGTCCCCCCCGATGCCGCCGCGACCGCCTTTCCCGCCAGGAACGGTTGTATAATAACCATCTTGTGGCCATGGCAAATTATGCCATTGCCTATAACCATCAGCACCTCGACCGCCCGTTCCTCCAGAGCCACCCAATGCCCGATTATTGTTAAAAGTACCGTTGGTGATAGTGATGATGCCTCCGTTATTACAGATGGCCCCGCCGTTGCCATGACCTCCGGCTCCTCCCATCCCCCCGTCCCACGTTCCATCTCCTCCGTTAACACCGTTCACCCCCATTGCTCCTGTCACCACATTATCCATAAAGGTGCAGCGGTTCAGCGTTAGGGATGCAAGTGCACCATCATTATAAATAGCTCCTCCCTTGGCCGCCCCCCCAGTACCACTCGATGCGACAACAGAGTTGCCACTGAATGTGCACTCGGAAGCAGTCACTACCCCCCCATTGTTGTAGATAGCCCCCCCAAAATCGACACTCTGTCCATTTCTAACAGCAAAGCACTTCAAGCTTAAACGGACGCCTGGGTTGACGGTGAAAGCACGCACAGAGTTATCACCATTGATCGTAATATCATGCCCCGAGGCATCGATGATCAAGTCAGAGGATATCACCTTGGTGGTACTGATGTCTATCGTGCCGTCACAATCAAAGACAATGAGACCGCTATTACCTGACAAGGCTGCATCCAGGCTCGCTTCATCTGCCGCCAACACCGTATATGGAGGTGTCGGAGTAACTGTAAAATTGCCCGTGCTCGTGCCTGAACCGCTGGCGTTGGTCACAGATATCGTACCAGTAACCGCCGAATCTGGAACAATGGCGTCAATTTGAGTATCCGAGACAACAGTAAATGGGGCATCGACCCCAGCAAACGCGACAGCACTGGCGTTGGTGAAGTCTGTTCCCGTGATGGTGACGCTTGAACCAGTCACTCCACTTGTCGGACTGAAGCTCGCGATTGCAGGAGTTTCTTGAACAACACTGGTTATAAGGGATAGCGCAAGCTGGTCCAAGGTGACGGGCACATTTCCTGCATAGCCGTCATGGGTGGAGACGTAAACATTGAGAACACCGGGGGGAATGTTTGTTGTGATAACCCCGGCCTCAACAGCATCAACCTTAAACGTAACTGACCCCGGAGTCACGGCGATCTGATAGTCGTGCATGGTGTCGACTCTGGATGGAAGATCATATGTAGCGAGGCTCTCGACACCATCCTTGCGAACACGCATGCCCAAGCTTACGGCTGATATCGAATAAAACTCGATCGCATTATCGGAATCGCCCCCCACCCTCAGACCACGAGGCTGTTTGTCGCCGTAAACGTTAGGATTCTCAGCATAAGTGGCGCCCCTGATATCGAGAACCAAAGTCTGTCCATCGCGAGGGGCTGCGCCAACGATGGACCTTAGCCATGACAGATTCACGGTAGTTGTAGAAAAGACAAGCTGCCCGGCACCATTCTGAGCCAGTTGCCCGTCCCAAGTAAACTTGGCGGCATCCGGCAAAGATGCCGAGGCACCGGAAAAGTCGTCTTCCACCAGCATGGCTTCACTGGCCCATCCGTAGGATGACAAAAATATGATCATCCATGCCAGAACCACACAAAAGCGATCTCTGTTATTTTTCATAGGTTTGCCCCATCTTGCTTTGCCCGACATTCCTGGCTATTAAGAGAATAGTTAGTCTCACCATCCTCATACACTATTGAGTGGCTAGCATTGGCTTGACGTCATTTACCCAATTGAGCATTGTCATAAAACAACGGGGCCTATCAACAAGCTATGCAAATTGAAACCTTAACCGCGCATATCCTGTTTTGTTTTCGAACGCCTTACAAGGGCTGCTGGTCGAAACTGTGATGCGGATTTTTGGGAACGGTTAATCACGAGCAACTCTGATCTCCCGCCCTCCCAGGCAAGCTCACGAATCGCCTCTCCAGGAACTGCCATGCCTTTTAATCAGAGTGGAGGGAGTCCACTCCGACATTCATGTCATGGATGGCATCGGCCCAAAAACCAACTAGGTCGCCCTGAATGGATAGGTTACATCTCCAGCTTGGCAATCTCCGCCATGATGCGGTCGGAGATTTTTTGGTAGTCGTCCCGACCCTTCGCCTTGAGTTCCTCGGCGGTGAAAGTGATCGGGTCACCGATCACGAGCGTGATCGGGCAGAATCTCATTTTGCCGGACCCGCGCGGAAGGGCTTGGCGGGCGCCGAAGATGCGGACCGGTTGGACGGTGGCTTTGCTCTTGGCCACGATAAGTCCGGTTCCCGCCTCGGCGGCGCCCAACTCCCCGTCCAAGGTGCGCGAACCCTCGGGGAAAACAACCACCTGGTTTCCCTGCTTCAGAAGTTTGATGATTTTCTTCAGGCTCGTCATATCCGGCCGATCCTGATCGATGGGAATGGAGTTCAGTCGAGGATACAGCCAGGCTCCGAATCCGCGGAACAGGGTTTTGCGGGCGAGGTAATAAATCTCCTTGTCGTAGGCAATTCCGACAAGTGGCGGGTCGAGAAAACTCTCGTGGTTCGAAGCAATCAACACCGGCCCTTCGGTAACAAGTTTCTCTTTGCCAATGACCCGATAGGAAAAGAAGCAGACGAAACACATCTTCCACAGAGTATGACAGAACCAATAAATTGTTTTCATAGGATGATCAAATGGGCGTTCTAAAAAGGGTTAGGCGGGGAGACCCTGGGATCGGAGCGTGTCGAGTGCTGTCTCGACTACTTCATCAATATCCATCTCCGAGCTATCAATCACAGTGGCCCCCTCGGCAACCATCAGCGGGGATGCCTTGCGTTTGCTGTCCTCGGCATCGCGCTGGCTAACAACATCGGCCAAGCCCTCGGCGGAACGTCGGGCGAGGCGCACTTCCTCGGAAGCATCAATGTAGAGCTTATACGGGGTATTCGGAAACACCACAGAGCCAATATCGCGCCCCTCCATCACCAAGCTTCCCAGGGTCAGGTATTCACGCTGTTTGGCAACAAGCAACTCGCGCACCTCAGGGATGGCGGCCACCTTGGAGACGCGGGCATTCACCGGATCCTGCCTCAGAGCTTCCCCCGGGTCCATGCCGTCGATGAGGATCGTTGACCCCCCGTTGTTGACACCACAGCTGAGTTCAATCTCAGCAAGCATGGCTTTGACGGCCTCGGGATCAGCGGCATCGACGCCTTTCCGGATCGTTGCCCAGGCAATGGCACGGTACATCGCCCCGGTGTTGATCATAATCAGGCCGAGGCGCTCGGCCAGGCGGCGCGCCACCGTGCTTTTACCGGACGCGGCAGGCCCGTCAATGGCGATCGCAAAATGGCGGGTAGGTTTACAGTCGGACATAAAAATCAATTACTTGGGTGACCTGCCATTTTTGATGGAGGAAAGGTGAACGGCAAAGCCCGGGTAAGAGGTGTCGATGCACTCCGTATTCTTGATAACGGTCTCCCCCTGGGCAAAAAGCCCCGCGATGGAAAAGGCCATGGCAATCCGGTGGTCGCCGAAACTATCCAACTCGGCGCCCTTGAGCGGTTTTCCGCCGGTAATTTCCATGCCGTCCTCGAACTCCTCGAGTTCACCCCCCATGGCGCGCAGGTTTTCCGCCACCGTGGCGATGCGGTCGCTTTCCTTGACCCTGAGTTCCTTGGCATTACGGATGATCATCCGGCCTTGCGCCAGGGCACCGGCGACGGCGAGGATGGGAATCTCATCAATGAGATTGGGTATCTCCTCGCGTTTGACTTCGGTGCCATGCAGCGACTGCCCCATGATCTCAACATTGCCATAAGGCTCACCGTGCTCCTCCGAGATCACCACGTCCTGTCTCTTATACACATCTGACGCTGCCGACGATGTTAGCACAGTGTAGATATCGG
>JARFRT010000473.1 GCA_029287105.1 Akkermansiaceae bacterium
CTCCTGGGGGGCTTGTAACTGGTCGTCCCTGGCCAGATGCAACTGGCGAGAATAAGCAGATGCGATGCGTGAGCAAATTCTATGCCATCACCGGGAATTCCGCTGAGCCTGTTTCCGCCTCGCCGTCCTCGGACGTTTGTCCCCCGGCATGGCCGCGCATCTTGTCGGCCGCGCTGCGCCCTGTTTCGGCACCTTTCGCCACGCCCCTTCCGACGACATCCTTCACGGTTTTCGGGATAAATTCGTTGGCAAAGGCACCGGCAAAGCACGCGCCGTATGCGGTGCCGTAGGCGACATCAAAAATGACATCGGCAACGGCGGCCTTCAGTTTCGGCGCAGCCTCGCGGGCCTTGGCCGTGGCATCCTCCCGGCCTGATTTAAAGGCATCGGAGCAGGATTCAAAGTGGCGCTTCTCCCCCTCGTTCCGGGGGGAATGTTCGTCATTGTTTTCTGGTTTCATGATTGTATGGGTTGGGTTGTCCGGAGGGTATTCACCTTCCCGGATCGTTACGTTGAATTAGACCACAGAAATGGATGACCTGCGGTTACAATCGTCACTCATTGTTATAACGCCAACCCCACTACCGATTGTTGGCAAAAATAAGAAACCCGGCGAAAAATGCGGCCCTGATCGGTTTCTGCCCGCCCGGGGATCACCTGCCAGCTCAAATTCTAACAAGCCCGAACCCCTGCAACCGGCGGACAAAGTCAGCAGGCAAGCGCCCCTTGTTTTTCGAGCTCATCTCCATCCGGGTCAACACCAGAGAGCCTGAATCATGGGGTTCACAGGCAATCAGAAGCCGAAGTCCTCCGCGCTCAAAATCCCAGTCGCTGTCATTTTCAAGCGCCCTCCATCCATCCTCGAGGACGGCATCCAGCACGTCGTCCCGGGAGACCGCTGCCTCGACCCACCAACGAGCTTCGTATTCATCATATCTCGCCATGTGATCCACCAGGATATACTCACGCTTTTTGAAGACACGTTCCACCTTGCCGCGCCATCCGAGACTGTGCCACCAGCGCGCCCAGCCCCGCACCCGTGGCTGGATACCCTGTGCAATGGCCAGCTTGACCCTCGCTTCCATACCATCAAACCCGGGCGGTATCGGGCGCTGTGGCTGCATGGTCAGGGCGAGCTGCTGATAGGGTGCCGTGCCCATCGCGCCGTGATAAATGACACTTCCCGGGTGCACGCACATGGCCCCCCCTGCGTAGACCCGTCCCTTCCAGAGCGCGCCAGTCCCACGCCTGAACCGCTCGGGATGATCCTTCATCAGCAGCGCCTCCGCCTTTCCGTAGCCGTACTGCTGTTTAAAATATCTCCACAAACTCGTCCTCCTCCGGTGCCAGACAAAGGCAGCACCACAGAACCCCATCCGCAACCCCGCCTCACCCAGCCGCCAACAAAAATCAACATCATCGCCCGCCACCCAATACGCCGCATTAAAACCCCCGATTTTTTCCAAAGCCTCTTTTCTTACCGCCAGATTACACCCCGGCAAATGTTCGGCTTCGCTGTCTTTCAACAGCACATGCGACGGCGCACCGGGGGCCGACGCCACCACGGCCTCGTCAACATCATTCCCCCTCGCCCCCCCGCCTGGCCTGGGTGGCAGGTTCGGCCCCCCACATGCGTCCCACCCACCTGACGACATGGCATACGCCAACCACTTCAGCCATGCGGCATCCGGCTCACAATCGTCATCGGTGTATGCGATGATCTCGCCTTTCGCTTCCTGTGCGCCACGATTTCTCGCCGCACTCAGGCCGGCATGGCCGAGGCACACCATCCGGACCTCGCTGAATTCCGCCACAATCTCCGCCGTATCATCGGCCGATCCGTCATCGACCACAATCATCTCGTAGTTGGGGTAATCCAGATTCATTAATGCCGACAAACAAGCGCGCATCCGGAGCGCCCCATTGTGGGTACAAACCACCACGGAAAACATCGGCCACTCGGGTAAGTTGATTCCGTCCTCGGGCGTCAGCACACCCGGCAGCACCCCGGACAATGCCACTAGGGCAGGCTTCGGGTTTCCGTCCCGGTCGGTCAGGCCAAAATCCCAGTCATGCATCACCCTGCCGCGGTTCAACCAGCGGTCGCTCCACGCGTAAACCGTGACCCCGGCCATCCCTGCGAGCAACGACTCCTGAAAGCACCAGAGCAGGGCATCACGTTGATCGGCCTCGCTGTTACGGCGCGTATCCATCCCGAACTCGCTCAGCAGCACCGGCCGATCTCCCGCCACATTGTGCAGTCGGGGCAGATACGCGGCAAAGTCTTCACGCCGTTCAAGATAGACATTCATCGCCGTGAAATCGGCATTGTCCGGCTCCAGATACTCGGTTGTTGGAAAATTGGCATAGGCAAAGAGCAGCGCGGGCATCTGCTCCCGCCCGAGTTCGATCAGTTCCTCGAGTGCCGTCCTCACCTTCATCACCCCCATCCAACGCACCATGTCGGCGGGCACTTCATTGGCAACCAACACGCCGGCCACCGCCGGATGATTCCCCCACTGCTTAAGTCCCGCATTCAGCGCGACCTGCGCGCCGGCCAACAACGACGGCTTCGAAATAAAATCACACCACGACTCCCAGGCCAGCCCGACAAATACCCACAGCCCCGCCTTCTCCGCCGCATCCAGCAAGGCCGCACCCGGCTCCCCATAGATGCGCAGCGCATTAAACCCGGCGTCGACAACCCGCGCCATCTCGACCCCGTGGTCCGGAGCAGGCTCGGGAAACGGGCCATAGGTCACCATCTTCAAAAACACACGCCTGCCACCATGCGCGGATGATCGGAAAAACTTCCCGTCGACCGTAAGGCGATGCATTGGTTGCTCTGGCACGGCGTGACTTTAAGCCCTAAGTTTTAAACTCCAAATACCAAATGGGATAAGTTCCAAATACCAAACTCCAAATACCAAGAAAAAGCAAAGACACGCTGACACAGTGCGAAGCCCATTAATTGGGTTTTTGGAATTTGGAGTTTGGAGTTTAAAACTTAGGGTTTAAAACCATCCCGTGCTCAAGACCACCGACTTCGACTACTCCCTGCCCGAGGAACTCATCGCCAGCCGACCGCTCGATGACCGCACCTCGTCGCGCATGATGGTGATTCATCGGGAGACCGGAAAGATCGAACACCGCATGTTCGCCGATTTTCCGTCGTATCTCCAGGCCAACGACCTGCTCATCCTCAACGATACCAAGGTCACCCCGGCCCGTTTTTTTTCCAACGACGGCGGGATTGAGCTCGTCCGCACCCACAAACTCAGCGAACTCGAGTGGGAATGCCTCGTCCGTCCCGGGAAAAAAATGAAACCGGGCCGCTGCGTTGCCATCGGCGAGGCGACCGGTACCGTCGAGCGTGTTTTGGAAAATGGCAACCGCATCATCCGTTGGGACCGGGCCGTTGACGAGGATACCCACGGCCAGCTCGCCCTGCCCCATTACATGCAACGGGAAAGCGACCGCGCCGACCGCGACCGCTACCAGACGACCTTCGCCCGCGAAGAGGGTGCCATCGCCGCGCCGACCGCCGGCCTGCATTTCACCCCGGAAATCCTCTCCCGCATCAACCATGCGTTCCTCACCCTGCATGTCGGCGTCGGCACCTTCCGCCCGGTCAAGGCGGAACTTATCAAAGACCACGAGATGCACTCGGAGCGCTACCACCTGAGCGCGGAGACGGCCGCACGCATCAACAGCGCCCGCGCCGGCGCCGGCCGCATCGTGGCCACCGGCACCACCTGCACCCGTGTGCTCGAGAGCCTCGCCCGCGAGAGTCCCCCGACCGCAGCGTCCAGACTCCAGCTCAGCGCCGTCTCCGGCGAGACCGATATCTTTATCAACCCACCCTACGATTTTCAGGTTGTCGACTGCTTGCTAACCAACTTCCATCTACCCCAGAGCACCCTGATCATGCTTGTCTCCGCCTTCGCCAGCCGCGAGCTGATCCTCGAAGCCTACACCAAGGCCGTCGAACAGAAATACCGCTTCTTCTCCTACGGGGATTGTATGTTGATTCTCTAGACCGGAACCTGTTCCGCCTGGCGCGCCCCGAGTTTGTCATCGAGATAGAGCAGCCCTGCGGTGTCGTCGCCGATGCGGGTTAGCAGGGCGATGATGTCCTCGACACTTTTTTCCTCCTCCACCTGCTCGTCGATAAACCACTGCAGATGACTTTTTGTCGCGTGATCGTTGAGCCGGGTTGCCAACTCGTAGAGGTCATTGATCGACGCCGTGTTTTTCTGCTCCTGTTCTAACGAAAGCTTGAAAATATCGAGCGGGCTTCCGAACTCGCTGCGTGGGCTGCCAATGCTTTCCAGCTTCACCTGGCCGCCGCGATCCTGCAGGTACCGCAACAATTTCATCGCATGCGCCTGTTCTTCGTTATGCTGCATCTGCATCCAGCTTGCAAAACCGTCGAGGTTTTGCGCGTCAAAGTAGGTCGCCATTCCGAGGTAATTATACGCTGCGCAAAACTCCTGGTTGATCTGGCTGTTCAAAGCCGCCTGTAAATCTTGATGGATCATGGCGGTAACCTCTCACATCTCCAAGCCCTGTCAACATTTCACCTCTTTTTCACGCGCGTTTCATCAAACATTCATCAAGCGCTGCCACACTCCGCACCGTTATGAATGAACCCAACCAAACCAACCAAGAACTCGTCAACCAGTGTGCCACGCAAGCGACCCGCTGGGCCGGCCCCGCCGTCTCGATCATCAGCTACGGACTCATCGTCGGCTTCGCCCTCAGCGGCATCGCCGTGATGGCGGTCAGCGCGCTCGTCTGGCTCCTCTCCAATGCCGGCTGGTTTGCCGGCTTCGGACTGCTGACCGGCGGCATATTTCTCTCGGCCGCCACCGCCCTGTTCCTCGGAAAACTCACCAAGGCGGGCGATTCGCTCTACCAAAAACGCAGGAAGCACGCGACCACCTGAAAAACCACCGAGGAAAACCTCTTGCATTTTTGTGTGTCGGGATTAAGAAACCCGCGCTGTCAGGGCTGTGGAGTGCCGGCAGATGAATTTGGTCAGGACCGAAAGGTAGCAGCCACAGTTTGTCCGTCATTGCCGCAGTCCCTGGCAGTCTTTTTTTTTGACCGCGAATCGGATGAATCGGGCGAATGGATGACTTGGGTTGCTACTTCGTTTTTTGAACCGCGAAAGAAGACGAGATGCGCGAAAGAAGACTTGGGTTGCGGGCTTCGATTGCTACTTCATTTGGGAACCACGGAAATCACGGAAGGGCTTGGGTTGATGATTCGGACTTGGGGGTCCGATTTCCTTGGGCATTTGGGTCTTTCGTCATGTTCAGGGGCTTGGGATGCCGAGAGACAGGAGTGTCCCTCCTCCCTAGGCCTTCGGCCGCGAAGCGGCGATAGGGAGAGTGGACACTCCTGTCCACAGCGAAGGATAGGCGAAGCAGCCTGTCTTTCTTACTTGGTTTTTGGAGTTTGGAATTTGTACTTCCTGGCATTTTTGACCGCTGTAGCCTCTGGCGCAGGAAGTTGGTCATATTCAGGGCTTGGCTACGGGGCTGGAAGCCCAGACCACGAAAAATCCTGCCTTTTTTAATGCAGGGCTCTTCCGTGTTTCATCGGCATGTGCAGGCCTCCTGTGAACTGTTATTTCAGCCTCAGCGCCTTCAACCTCCCGTGGAATTCTGAATAGATGGATGCCCGGTAGGGCGTGGGTTTGGTGGTGGCGATCTTTTGGGCGGCGGTGGCGTCCTCGGTGCGGCCGAGTTTTTCCAAAAGGGTGACCCGGATGTGCTGCATCTCGCGCATGCCGTCGCACGGGTGGTCTGGATCGTGGCGGAAGCTTTTCGGGTTGTGGTTGGCGATGGCTTGATCGATATCGACCAGGGCGGCGTCCCATTGCTTGAGTTGCATGTTTGCCAGGGCACGGCCGTGGAACCGGGGGGCGGTCCAGCCGAAGCGCTCGTCTCTTTTCTTCGGGAATGGTCCGGCAAAGAGATGGGCTGCTTTTTTGTAATCGCCTTGTGCCAAGGCTTGGTAGGCGAGAGTGATGTCGCAGAGCTCGATGTGCACGGTCAGGCCGAGGTAGGCGGAGAACTCGTGGCTGAACGAGAACTGGTGTTTCAGGCCGGTGGTTTGCCAGGCGATGGTGCCGTTGCGGCGCAGGAGAAAGATGTTGGCAATGTGGTCTGCGGAGACGACGCCGAGTTGTCGAATCACGGGGTTTTTGATGCCGTCGGGGACGGTGGCGACCTGGAATTTCCAGTCGTGTTTTTTGACCAGGGCCTTGATGCGGTCGGTGTCCTCGGAGAGGAAGGCGACGACCATATTGACGTCTTTGTGGATGTGTTGGCTGGCGCGTTGCCAGGCGTAATCGACAGCACCGGACACGGCTCCTTTTTTGCCCTCGGCGGGTTTGCCAATCAATTGGACCGAGGGATCCGCGTCGGCGGGTAGCTCGATGAAGAGGATCAAGGTCATTTTACCCTCGTGGTCCTTGGGCAGGTTGAGCGTGCCGCCGTCGAGCTTCTTGAGTTCGGTGGCAGGAAATGGAGTGGTCGACGTGCTCCAGCCGTGGTTGATGATGTTGCTGCGTGATTCCTTGCGTTCGCGGCGCTGGTCGGTGGCGTAGAGCAGGTTGAATTGGTAAAACCGGTCGCGCAGGAAGGTAACGACGGGCCACAGTGTGGCGTCGTTTTCGTTGTGCATGGCGAGGGTTTTTTCCCGGTATTGTTTGTGCAGGGCTCTCGAGTGGGCTTCCAGTGCGAGGAGGCTGGCGCAGGCGTAGGCGGTTGCCGGGGCGTCGTCGCCGCCGGTGGCTTTGATAAAGTCGGCGAGGATCGATTCGGCGTTTGAGTTCTCTGGCCGCAGGGCGAATTTTGCCAGGCAGAATTGCGCTGCGATGTTAGCCCCTTTGGGCAGATCGGAAGCCAATGCCGTTTTCGCTTCGTCGACAGCGGCATCGAGGTGTTTCGGTTCGATGGCGGTTTTCCACATGCCTAACAATGCGATGACGCGGGTGTTGCGCACCTGCCAGAGATTGGGTGCCTTGGGAAACTGGCTGATGGCCTCGCGGCTGAGTTTTTCCGCCTTGGTGTAGTCGGAGAGCGCCTGCGCGGGCGATAGACGATAACGCATCGGTGCCGGGGTGAAGCAGGCCTGGATGGCGTCGATTTTTTCCTGCGGTATGGAGCCTGTGGCGCTGGTGGGTTGTTTGCTCAAACCGAGTGCTAGGAAGTCACCAATGAACAATGACTGGAGCTGCGCCATGATGCGTGCGTGTGGCACGAGCTGATCTGAGACGAGCACTTCCTTGTGGGCTCCATGCCCGCGGCCATGCTTTGCCAGACTGGACATGAGCAGGGTGTGGCCGTGGGGGTTGACCAGGTAGCCACTTGGTTTTGAGATGGCAAAGATCCGTGCCAGCCTGCTGTTTTCCCCGCCGGGCAGGTGTGCCGCTGTCCAGTTCAGCCCGAGGCTGCGCAGTTGTTTTTCTCCGGCATCGGGCAGCTCGTCTATGTTGAAGCTAAATACGCTCAAGCGATCGGCGTAGGCAGTTATTTCCTCGCTGATCTTATTTAATTCCTCCTGATACCCGGGCATCTGGTTTGACCAGAAAACGACGATGCTGGTGTGGCCCTGCTGATCGATGGGGAAGCTGAGCGTGGCGCCATCGGCACGTTTGAAGTTTCCGGTGAATGGCACATCGGCGCGACCGAAGCCAAGGTTATTGAGACGGAACTGAACGACGTTGGCATTGCTAGCGAAGCGTTCGGTCATCATGGTGACGATGTCCTGTTCGAGCTCCCGGGACTCGATCCTACGTGCGATCATGGATGCGATCATCAGGCATTTGGCTTCGACTGGCGTATCCCGGTAGCGGGCAACCAGTGTCCTGAGAGCCACGACGCGCTCCTCTTTGCCTGCCCCCTTGGCATCCAGATTCATGGTGGAAAACAGGAGTTCGGCATCCAGTCGGAGGGTGGCATAGGTATCGGGTGCCTTGGCCAGTTTGCCGCTAATTTCAAACAGTGACTTGCGGTTTCGTTCTGAGTTATCCATGCCGAGCAACAGCTTTTGGCTTTGGAACATGATGGAGAGAATTACAAACCTGTTAGGTGCTGTGGGTGCTGCATCGATTAGGGAGTCGCCCGTGCGCACGATGCTTTTGCAGATCCGGCGTTTTTTGGCGGCCGAGGCCTGTGTCCCTACCCCGGCGAGTTCTTTTTGCAGGGCCGTGATTTCGGCTTCAGGGATATCAGTCGGGGCAGCCTGCGTCTGGCCCACGCAAATACAGGCTGAGATAACCAGCAGGCAGGCGAACAATGATCGACCGGGATTTATCAGTTTTTGTAGCATCGTTGTATTATCGTTTGGGTTCGTCCTCCCCCAATTCTTGTTTATCGGCGATCAATCGTTTTTTCAATGTGCCGTAGTTGACATCCTGGACCGGAACCTGGTCGTCAATGGCGATGCAGGCGGCCGTGCCGGCGCTCTGGCCGAGGATCATGAAGACCGGCTCCATGCGGATCGAACCGTAGGCCACGTGGGATGCTGACAGGCAGACCGGCACCAGTAAGTTGGTACATTCCTCCTTCTTCGGAACAATGGAGCGATAGGAAACGGGGTAAGGCTTCGGGCACGACTTGAAGA
>JARFRT010000507.1 GCA_029287105.1 Akkermansiaceae bacterium
CCGTCGAGGGTGACAGACGCGAATTTGGCAATGATGCCAGTTACGATCTGACACGGCACCCGAAGGTCATTCAGCTGCGCCAGCGTGTGGAGGAACGGGTGCGCAATATCTATGGGGAAACCCAGACCGAAACCGTCACCGAACAAATCTTCCAGGCCACTGAGTTGGCGGACAAGGCGATCCAGCTGTCGCCCGAACTCAATAAATGGGATGAGCGGGACATCATGGCGATTACCTATGCGGATACCATTGTGGCAGAGAACCAGCCGCCGCTGCAGACGCTCTATCAGTTTTTTAAACGTGAGCTCAAGCACCAGACTAACAATATCCACATTCTTCCCTTCACCCCGTACAGCTCAGACGACGGGTTCTCGGTCATCGATTATACCACGGTCAAGCCAGAGCATGGCGACTGGGGTGATATCGAAAATTTCCAAAGCCATTTCAAAATCATGGCCGACCTCGTTATCAACCATTGCTCGAGTGAGTCGGTTTGGTTCAAGAATTTCCTCGCCGACACCTCGCCGGGCAAGGGGTACTTCATCGATGGGGCCGACTTCAAGGACCTCACCCAGGTGGTGCGACCCCGCAGCACGCCGCTGCTGACTTCGGTGCAGACCGTGGCGGGAGAAAAACAGGTCTGGTGCACGTTCAGCGAGGACCAGGTGGACCTCAACTTCGCCAATCCTGAAGTCCTGATTGAACTCATTCGCATCATCCAGCTCTATCTCGACAAGGGCATCCATATCTTCCGGCTCGATGCCGTGGCATTCCTCTGGAAAGAGGACGGCACCGACTGTGTGCATCGCCCCCAGACCCATGAAATCATCAGGCTCATCCGCCTGATCGTGGAGCACCTTGAACCGTCCGCCATACTGATCACTGAAACCAACGTCCCTAACAGGGAGAATCTAAGCTACTTTGGCAACGGTAACGAGGCTCACCTCATTTACAATTTCTCCCTGCCGCCGCTGCTGCTGCACACTATGCTCAGCGGCAATTGTCAGCACCTCAAGAAATGGATGATGTCCATGCCGCCCGCCCGCCGCGGTAGAGCCTATTTGAACTTCATCGCCTCGCACGACGGCATCGGGCTGCGCCCGGCCGAGGGACTGCTCACCGAGGAGGAACAGAACGGGTTGGTCAACACCATCCGTGACTTCGGTGGCGAGATCTCCATGCGGCGCATGCCCGACGGACAACTCAAACCTTACGAAGCCAACATTTCGCTCTACAGCGCCATGGCCGGCACCGTCAACCATGGGCCGGATCAGTGGCAGCAGGAACGCTTCATCTGCGCGCACACCATCATGCTTGCCCTGGAAGGGGTGCCTGCCTTTTACATCCATAGCTTGTTAGCCACAGAAAATGATAGCCAGGCGATGGCCGCGACAGGGCACCCACGCTCAATCAACCGCCACCAATGGTCTGCCGATGAACTCAACGAGGCACTCGACGACCCGGAAAAACACCACAAAACCATCTTTGACGAACTCCGGCGAAGAATAACGATCCGGCGCGAGCAAGAGGCATTTCACCCCAATGCCACCCAATACACGCTGCACTTCGGAAACCAGGTTTTTGCCTTCTGGCGCGAAAGCCTGGAACGGTCACAGTCGATCTTCGCTCTGCACAATATCTCGGACGAACCCACGACCATCCCGTTGGTGGAACTCAATCTGATAGCGACCGACACGTGGTGTGATCTCCTGAGCGACAAGACCTATAGCCAAGCCGACCTCACCATCGAACTTCCGCCCTATGGCTGCGTATGGATATCGAATCAAGTTTAGGGTATTGAGCCCGTCAGGGTCGATCCCATGGGAATCCATATTCTAATTTTTCGTGAAAAACCACGGGGAGTTGGAGCGTATGGTGTTTGTTATGACACATCGCCGATCCTTTCTCAAGAAGTCAGCCTTTACTGCGGGAGCGTTCGCGTTCCCGTCCATTGTCCCCAGTTCCGTATTCGGGCAGGGCAGTCCGTCAAAGCGGGTGAATCTCGCCCTGATCGGGTGCGGCGGCCGGATGAACCCACTTGGCCTCGGTGGATTCGCAAAAAACGATGGCGCACGCATCGTCGCGACCGTGGACCCCTATAAAAGCAAGCGTGAGAGTTTTGCCAACAAGGTCAACAAACTCTATGGAGGCAACTACTGCCAACCCGTTGAAGACTACCGCGAGGTTCTCGCCAACAAGGACATCGATGGCGTCGTGATCGCCACACCGGACCATTGGCACGCGCCAATCGCCATCGCGGCCGCCCGCGCGGGGAAGGATATGTATGTGGAAAAACCCCTCACCACCGCACTCAACCTGGGCAAGATCCTGCGTAAGGAAATCGCGAAAAATAACTGCATCTTCCAATACGGCACCCAGCAACGCTCGAGCTTGGGAGCCCGCACCGCGATGGAACTCATCTGGAATGGTCACATTGGCGAAATCCAACGCGTGGACGTCTCAGCTCCCCACCTTGCCGCCGCCAAACGCACCCCGGTCACCAGCGACCCGCTCCCGGAGGATTTCAACTACGACCTCTGGCTCGGTCCGGCACCTCAAAAACCCTACAGCAAAGCCCGCTGCTCGAGTCATGGATCATGGCACTGCTATGACTACGCGCTCGGGTTCATCGCCGGTTGGGGCGCCCACCCGCTCGACATCCTCCAATGGGGGATGCAGTCCGACCACACCTGCCCGGTCGAATACGAAGGCACTGGGTTTTTCCCCGAAAATGATCTCTACAACACCCTGCGCACCTGGGATATCCAAATGAAATATGCCAACGGTATCCCTGTCCGTTTCATGGATACCGCCACCGCCAAACCGATCATCGGCAAATACCACTCGCGCCTTAGGGGCGATAACACCGTCTTTCACGGCACCGACGGCTGGGTCTGCTACTCACGCAGCATCTGCTACCTCTCCAAGGGCGGGAAATATGTCAACACCCTGAGTGTCGACCTAACCGGCAGCAAAAAGAAGCCTTACCTGAGCACGTCCCAGCACGGCAACTTCGTCGACTGCATGAAGTCCCGGAAAGAAACGATCAACCCGATCGAGTCCGCGGTCCGCAGCGACACCATCAGCCACCTTTCCAATATAGCCGCGAGAACCGGACGCAAGCTGCACTTCGATGCCGAAAAAGAAATCATCGTTGGCGACGAAAAGGCGAATGCCCTTCTCAATCGCCCGATGCGTGCACCCTACGAAGTCAGCTGATACCGCCCACCATGAAGCCCGTCGCATTACTTGTCATCACCCTGGGTGTCCATCTTTGCTCGGCCGCCCCGTTGGTCGGGCAGGGCGACCCCACCCCCAAAAAACCCTCCGGTCCACCTAACTTTATCATCATCTTTACCGACGACCAGGGGTACAACGACCTGGGATGCTTTGGCTCGAAAACGATTAAGACGCCCCACCTCGACCGTCTCGCCAGCGAGGGGCGTCGGTTCACTCAGTTTTACGTTCCCTGCTCGGTCTGTTCGCCGTCCCGGGCGGCGCTACTTACCGGCAGTTACCCGAAACGTGTCGGGATGCACCGCCACGTCCTGTTTCCCCAGAGCGACTACGGCCTGAACCCGGCGGAGCACACCATCGCGGATCAACTCAGGTCGACCGGATACGCCACCGCCTGCATCGGCAAATGGCATCTCGGCCACCACCCGGAAACGCTACCACGGCAGCATGGGTTCGATTCCTATTATGGCATTCCCTACTCGAATGACATGAATCACCCCGATAACAAGGGCGCGGCCAGCCCGTCATCGGATGAGGGATGGATCGATCAGGACAAGTATGTCAAACTCTGGAACACCCCGCTCATCCAGAACGAGAAGATTGTCGAACTTCCCGTGAACCAGCGCACCATTACAC
>JARFRT010000509.1 GCA_029287105.1 Akkermansiaceae bacterium
TGGTCGAGGGCATCGATTATAGGGTGACAAGGGGGTGATGCAAGAAATCTCTCCCTAACCCCACGCCCCGGCGAGCATCTCCATCAGCCGGACCGACTCGGTCGCGCTGGTCTTGCAGAGGAATCCGCTGTTGTGCGCAAAGTGGACGTCGTCATCGGCTTCGATACGGGTGAAGTCGAGCTTGGGGTGGTCGTTGAACCTCGCCAGGCCAAAACCCTCGCCCCGGCTGTCCGGGTAGACGATGGCCGCGACATCCTGCTGGAGCCCCTGCACCAGAATGTAACGGGCAAGACCGCCGGATGCGTCGTCGATGACGGACTCCGTGCGCGGCAGGAAAAGCGCACTAAAGGAGTCGCCCCCCGCACTGATCTCCCAGCGCTCGACGTGCGCCGCGACGAAATCGATTTTTTCCCGCACGCCTATAAGGTAATCGAGCAGGTCCTGGCCGATCATCCGCATCAGCTCATACACGGGCTCGCCAGCCTCAAGCCGCTGCGACTGCGCAAAGCGACGTAGCATCGAGATATCGATCGGCGAGTTCATCTTCGAGACGACATCGCGGCTCACCCCGAGCCATTCGGCCGTCTTGTTAGGGCCGCGGGTGTCGAACCACTCGGCAGGCTCAAGCCAGTCGCAAAACAGACGGGCGTCCTCGTAGAGCCCGAGGTGTTGCAGCACCAGGGAGATGGCGCAGGTCGGCGTGTAATCACGCGGGAACTGGTGGTGGTCGAAGTTGTTTTTCCCGGGTTCGTGCCGGTCGCCGACATCGAGCACGCAGACATCGGGATCGTCGAGCTCCTGCTCCGTAGGTTCGCGGCGGACGACGGGAACGCCGTGCTGTGCCACCATGATACTACAGGCGAGAAAGTCATCCTTATGCGCGCCGCCGGGATGGGTGAGAATGGTGTGGATGGACATACGCCCGTGCATAGGGGTGGCGGCTGCCCATGTCCACTAAAACCACTTCATCCTCTTGAACAGAATGACCTGGAAAACGACCACCAGTACGAGGATGCCGACGAAAATCCAGAATGCCTGGTCATTGGCCGCGCCCGGAATGCCACCCACATTGATACCGAGCAAGCCGGTCAGGAAGCTGATCGGCAGGAAAATGGCGGCCACCACGGTGAGGACAAAGGAGTTCCGGTTCATACGTTCGCTGAGGATGTTGGCCAACTCCTCCTTGACGATCTGGGCTCGCTCCCTCATCGCGTCGAGATCCTCGACGTAGCGCTGCACGTGGTTGTGGCTCTCGATGAGCTGTTCGTGCTGAATCTCGTCCAGCCAATCACAGCCGAGATTTCTGATCTGAAAAATGGCATCCCTCTGGGGCGCGATGTAGCGGCGCAAAAGGATCGCCTGTCTTCGTATCGCGTTGATTTCGCCCCGCAAGTCCGCGTTCCCCTGTTCAACGACAAGCTCCTCCGTGGCATCCAGCGTGTCGTCCAGAGAGTCAAGGACGGGTGCCATGCGGCCGAGCAGGTGATTGATCAGGCTGCACAGAACGCTGCCACTGGTGACCGTCTTTTGGGTCAGCTTCAGTAGGTTCTCGACATCGGTCGCGGCCATCAGCTTGCGGCCGCGCATGGTGACTATTTTCCGGGCATCGGCATAAACGCGAAGCGTCACCATATCCTCCGGGCTCGAGTCGGCATTGAGGTTGACCCCGCGCAGCAGGATCAGGGCCGCGTCCTCGTCCCTGATTGCACGAGGACGGGTCTCCTCATCCAACAGTGCGTCCAGCAAATGATCGTCTAATCCGATGTGCTCGTTGAGCCACTCCCTGATATCACCATGGCTCGAATCGAGATGCACCCAGACGGGTTCGCCGCCCTTGATGGCGGCCGAGGCATCGACCGCGGTGACGCCGCCGCCTTTGTTGAAGCCATAGGCAAAAAGCACGGGATCACTCATGGTCTGTCGGCGGGTTGGGGTTGGACCCCTTGGTCATTGATAAGATGCACATCACGCTGTGGGAACGGAATGGTGATATTTGATTCATGGAAACGGCGGCGGATCCCACGCATCACATCGCTTCTCGGGCCCCACCGATCCTGGGTAACATCGGCTATCCAGAAATAAAGCACCAGATTAACGGAGCTATCGGCAAACTCGACCATGTAACAGGAAGATTTGGGTTCGCTGAGGCAACGGGGGTGGCTGGCTGCCACGTCGAGCATGATCTCCATGGCCAGCTCGGCATCCGAGTCATAGGAAACACCGACAGCCACTTCAATGCGACCACGGGTATTGCTGTAGGAGAGATTGGTGACCTGCTGAATGATAAATTCCTCGTTAGGCACCATTACAT
>JARFRT010000060.1 GCA_029287105.1 Akkermansiaceae bacterium
TTGATTTGCCTTTTCCTTTCTGTCAGTGTGCGCATCTCGATTGGCACACCCCATCGCACTGATTGTTATGACCCACCCAGCCCGAAGAGTTGGATCGACCACCCTGCTGTGGCATACGCCATTGGCGGCATGGTCTGGATCCTGATCCTATGGGCCCTTGTCGAGGTGTTCAGCTAGAACAGCCTGGAGCCCATAGAATCTGAGGAACCTCAGCGTAATCCTTCCTACTTCTTGAATGCGTAGCCTTTTTTCTCGGCCTGGGCGCGGACCGTGCTGGCGACGACTTCGTCGAGGGTTTTGACGCCGTCCTTTTGCGCCATCTCCTTGCGTTTTTGGGTAACGTATGCGTTGCGTTTTGTATTGAGCGCGAGGATTTTGGCCTGGATGGCAGCGCGTTCCTTGGCTTTCCGGTCAACGTATGCCTTGCATTGTTCGGGGTTCATTCCCCGCATTTCCTTCGGTAGCTCCTTTGCCTTGATCTTGGTGACATCGAAGCTTTTTTCCTTGCAGGCGTCGACGAGGTCCCAGCTGGTGTTATGATAGTTCGCGCTGCCTTTGGAAACAGCGCGTTGCACGGCCGCGCCGCTTTCGGGTTTGGCCGCGGCGTTGGCGTCCTGGGCAACCTGGTCGCGTTTCTTGGAAGCGCCGATACGGCCGTAGGCGAGGTAGGTTTTGTTCAGTTCGGCATTGAGTTTGACGATCTCGGCATCCTGGGGGGCCTCGATGTGGACGACGGCGCGGTTATGATCGATGGTGAGGAATTTTCCATCGGCGAGCATGGCGCCATTTTTCCATCCGCCGGAGATGCCGGCATGTTCGCTTCCGCAGTGGATGGTATTGACGATCACGCCCTTGGCGATCGCGGACTTGACCGACTCGGTGGCGTTGATGGGGCCCTGGGTGAAGGCTTCGTTGCCGGCGATGAAGATGGCTTTGTAGACCTTGCTGGACGGGTCCCACTTCAGGTCCTCGGTGGCGCGCTGGATGACGGCGCCGCAGTATTCCTGGCCACCATTGGTGCGGAGATTGAAGAGCTGCTTGCTGATTTCATCGAGATCGCGGGTGAGCGGCTGGATACGTTTGATCCAGTGCTCCTCCTTGCTGAGACTGGATTTCCCGTATTCGTAGAGGGCGACCTCGACGTAGGGAACCTGGCCATTCTGCTTGGCATCAATGAAGGTGTTGACGATTTTCCAGAGTTGGGTTTTTGTCTGCTCGATCAATCCGCTCATGCTACCGCTGGTGTCGAGCAGGATGGCGATCTGGACTTTTGCCTGGCCGTCAGTGGGGCTGGGTTTGGGCGCGGGCGTATCGGCCTTGATAACTTCGACGGCAGGGCTGACTTTGGCCGTGGCTGGAGTGAGGGTGAGGAGCGCGGCGCAGGCGGCGATTCCGAGGGTGGTCATGGTGGTGTTTTTCATAGTGTTGTTTGTTGGTGGTTTGGTTGGTGGTTTCCGGGAGAAGATTACTTGCCGGCCTGAATCAGGTAGGTTTGTTGGTCGATGACGACGCGGATGTTGTCGCCGAGAGCGAGGCAGCTTTGGCGGTTGTCGGTGACGAGGCGGGTGACAATTTTCCGGAACTCCGGGCTGGAGACGTTGATGTTGACGGTTGGCATGGCGGCGATGTCCTTACCGGCGAGGCCGGCGTCGACCCATTCGTTGCCCTTGCGGTAGAATGCCTTGTCGGCAACCTGGCAGACCTGATCCACCTTGGCCTCTTTGAGTCCGTCATCGAGGTAGTGGTTGCTGCGGTTGAGCTGGGTCGCGGATTTCGACTCGCCGATGTTCCAGTCCTGGTTGACGGAGGCGGCACCGGATCGTTTTTCGACGGCTTTCTTTTTGATTTCCGCGGAGGCGCGGGTGACGGCGTCGCGGTGCATGTTGTGGGTGAACATCATGCCGTCGCGGGCGAGAAAGGCGGTGTATTCGGTCAGCACGCCGTGCTCGGTGGAGAGGCGGACAATTTCGTCGACCAGCTCGCGGATTTTCGGGTCCCGCATGTTGACCGCCTTGCCGTTTTCCGACCCGAGGTCGCGCAGGGCCTCGGTCAGGACGGCAATCTTCCGGGTCGCCCAGAGGCGAGGCACGTGCGCGTTTCCGACGCGGGCTTTTTTCAGCGAGAGATGGAATCGGAACTTGCGGGCACCCTGTTGATCGTGGCCTCTGAGCAGGAAGTTGAGGTGGTGTTTCCGGTGGTAGCGGCCGAGCACGACGACCTGTTCACCCTCAAACATATCGGGCATCCGTGCGGGCAGGACATCGCTGACGATGCCGGCGGCGGCATTTCCCTCGGCGTCCGTGGCGACGAGTTCCGGCTCACTGAGAACCGGGCCTGACAGGCGGCGGAAAACCTGGGCGACTTTCAGCTCCACGTCCTCCTTGGGCAGGACGTAGGTGGCGCGGGCGCGGGAGTCATCGGCGAGGCGGGAGAGCAAGGGGGTGTTGACATCGACCCCCACGCCAAAGGTGAAGATGCGGCGATGGTGGTGGTTGCCTGCGGCGATCGCCTCGCGGATTTTTTTCTCCTGGGTCTGGCCGATGGTTGGCACGCCGTCGGTGAGGAAGAGCACAATGGGGTGGGTGCCGGGGGTCGGCTTCTGCCGGATGGCGGTCTGCAGGGCATCGTGGATGTTGGTGCCGCCGCTGACGCGGATGCCGGCGAGGTAGTTCCTGGCCGCCAGCAGGTTTTTCCGGTTCTTCACCACCGGGGCCCGGGAAAATGTTTCCACCGACTCGTTGTAGACGATGAGGTTGAAGGACTCGCCCTCATCGAGCCCTTCGATGATCTGGCTGGATGCCTTGAGCACCTGCTCCATCTTTTCGCCCGCCATACTGCCGGACTTGTCGATCACCACGGTGACCTCGCGTCTGACGGGTTTTTGCTCGATGCTGGGGGGCGAAAGCAGGAGTAGGAAATAGCCACCCCCTCCACCAGCTTTTGCGCCGCCATGCCGGCCTTGTTGATGGTCGGGGTAGGCCATGATGGACGCGGTGGCACGGCTGTTGTTCCGTCGGGTGGCAGAGAGCAGAAATGTTCCCGGCTGCATTTTCCCCTGATTGCTGAGTTTGATACGGTTCGGCCCGATCCGGCGTTCACTGATGTTGTGACTGGCTGAGTAGACCCCTGCCAGACCGCCTTTGACGGTCCAATCGACCGTGACGTTCCATGGCACATGGTACTGGGGTGACTCGCTGCGCAGCAGGGTGTAGTCGATCCGGTCGCCGTCGATCTCGAGCATCTCCTCATAAACCAGGCGGATCCGGCAGGTGCCGCGGGCGGGCACGGGAAAGACACTGGATTTCACCAGGCCGCTGCCCGCGAACTCGAGTAATGCGGGGTCGAGTGAGCGGCGCACGATTTCGTCGTAAATCCTGCGGGCCTCATCGCGCGGGATGAGCTTGGCGGGAAATTTCCCCTGGGCACCTTCGAGACCAAACTGACGGATCGTCGCCTTGGCCGAGACCGGGATGATCACCTCGGATTCCTGCTGTCTGGTTCCGGGGTTGTGCAGTGTCATGGTCATGGTAGTGGTGGCGACCCGGCCGATGATGCGCACATCGGCGTCGACCGCGCTG
>JARFRT010000149.1 GCA_029287105.1 Akkermansiaceae bacterium
GTGAATAGTAGATTTCCTCTGAGATGACCTCCCCCTTGGTGTTAGTGGCGCTGAAATGCATGCCATTGGGATGCAGGGGGAGGGGTGTTAGTCTGTGGAAGGTGAGGTTTTCAGTTGCGTTGAAATCGACGCTTTGCGTCGCGTTCCAGCGGAGTGAGTTTTCGGTCCGGACACGTTCTAACAATAAACCCGCATCCTCCATGTTGACGGTTTCGGGTTCGTTTCCCATCAGGCCGAGCATGATGGCGACATCGGTACTGTGGCCCTTGCCGGTGGCGGCGAGGGAACCGTAGAGGTCACATTGGAGCGCGTGCACCTGTTCCGCGTTGTCATTGTCTGCCAGTTGTCGGGAGAATGCGGCTGCGGCGCGCATGGGGCCCACGGTGTGTGAGCTGGATGGACCAATACCGATGGTAAAGAGGTCGAGGATGGAAATCATAGGAGAAGGAATGATGGCTCGGGCTCTAATCGTGATCCATCTCTTGCAGCGCGGTGAAAACAGCTGGCGGGACGTAGCGTTGCACAGATTCCTCCCATCCTTCAGGGCCGATCAGACTTTTGACCATGCTGGAGGAAAGCTCGGCAATGTCACGCGGCGGCATCAGGAAGGTGGTGGTGATACTGGGAGCCATGTCACCGTTGATGTGGCGCATCACACGTTCGTATTCATAGTCGTTGGACGAGCGGATACCACGCAGGATGTATTGGGCATTCACGCTGCGTGCGTAGTTCACCAGATACCGGTTTTTAAACTCGGCGATGGTGAGTCGTTCACAGGACGGGATGGAAGCGTGAAGCTGGCTGAGTCGATCCTCCACGCTGAAGGTGTAGGACTTCGACGGGTTGCTGCCGATGGCCACATAGAGACGATCAAACAGCTCGAGTCCTTTTTCGATCATCCAAAGGTGGCCATTGGTAAGGGGGTCGAACGATCCTGCATAGACGGCGGTGCGCATGGTTGTTGAGATTTGCTTTTTTGAGTTTGAATATTCTAACGGCGTTGCTTGTGATCAGTTTCTGTTTTGTGATCAGTTTTCCCAGATCATGTGTTTTTTGGCCAGACTATGAGCTCGTTTGGCCGCTTCTTCGGCGCGTGGTCCTTTGAACGAGGCGATGTGGCGGGCGACATTGACCGCGGCTTCCCAGCGTTTATCGGTTTCCAGCAACGAGAGCGCCTTGAACCCGCAGCGGTAGAACCAGAGCCACTCTTCCTTGTGCTGTTCGCCTTCGGCAGGCACATTGCCACGCACGACGACATCGTAGTAGGAGGCGAATGCGTTGCTGCGCTGTTGCATGCTTTCATAGGTTTGCCCCCGGAGGAAGTGGAGCCGGTTTTTCCACGCGAGCGGCAGGGTGGTTTCTTGCAGCAGTTGATTGTAGATGCTGATGGCTTGTTGATACTTGTCGGGGTCTGACGAGCCCTGACGGTGCAAGCAGTCGGCCATGAGCACGCCGGCTCCCCGGTGCATGAAGGCGGGTGTGTTTTTGGATTCAAGCAGGGGCTTGAGGCAGGTTTCGGCTTCGGCGTATTTGCGGAGGTCGATGAGCACCCGGCTTTGCTGGATGCGGGCCTCTGAGGACAGGCTGTGTTTGCTGTCAATGATCGCTTGGAAAAGGCCGATGCATTCTTCCCGCGCCTGGATGGTGCCGCCCAGGCGGGCTGACATGGCGGCATAGAAGCTGGCATAGGGTGAGGACGGGCTGTCGGGGTAATTGTCGGTGATGTCCTGGAAAATTCGGCGGGCCTTGTTGTAGTCCTCATTGTGGTAGTAGGCCTGCCCTTGCTTGAGCATGATGGCGGGTACTTGGGGGGCGTCTTTGAATGTGAGGATGAATTTTTCAGCGGCGAGGGCTGCGGCCGGCCAGTTTTGGGCGAGTTCCTCTGCGTGGATGAGGATGCGGGTGATGGTGAGTTGGTTTGCCGGGTCGGTGAGGCGGGGGGAGATGATTTCGAGTTGGGCCTTGGCGAGGGTGATGTCGGCGGGCGAGATATTGACGCATGCCGCGGCGAGGGCCATGCGAGCTTCATTTTCCCTCGGGTGTTGTGGGTGATTGATGATAAAGCTTTCCAGTTCCGAACGGCCGATCGGGTTAAGCTGGCTACATTTCCAGAGGGCACGCTCCAAAATCAGGGAGGTGCGCACCTTGCTGTCCTGGATCGAGTCCATGACTTCTTCGAAGGCGGTCATGTTGGTGGCCTTGAGCGCCATGATACCGGTATTGATGCTGGCGGCATTGGCGATGTCTTCAGAGGTGGATTCCCGGGCGCTGTTGAAGGCGGTCAAGGATGTTTCGAGTTTCGATTCCTTGGCGAGAAGGTGGCCGCGTAAGAAGTTGGCATGGTTCTTCAAACGGGGTGAGAAAGCGACTTTTTCCATGACGGAGAGCGTAAAGGCCGCCTGGTCGGGTTGGTTTTGCTTGAGATGGAGGTAGGCGGTTTCAAGAAGCGAGGCGGAGGAAAGTTGGAGGTAGAGCTCCGTGGGGGGTAGGGTGTGGGCAGGGTGCTGCGAGCGGAGACGCGCAAGCAGTGCCATGGCGAGGTTGTTGTTTTTCTCATTTTCCGAGCGGGTCAGCAGCAGGGCGCGGTGATAGAGCGAAAGGGTGACCAGATCGTCGTGCTCACTGGTGGTGGGCTGGTAGGGGCGAATGGCGCCGGCGGTGTCGCCCGAGATGTAGAGTATATCCGCCGGCAGCGGGGCTTCAGAGCTCCAGGAACGGAGCTTGACCAGGGACGGGTGGTCATCGGCAAGGTTGTCGGGGAGGAGCTGGGTGAGACGGTCGAAGGCCGCTCGCAGCGTGGCGGCGTCGGGGTGCTCGCTGATAAACTTTTCGAGTGTGGCGATGGCGGCATCGTTTTGTTGATTGATTACCAGGGCGTCGGAGAGTCCGAGGATACTGGCGTAAAACAGGCGTTTGCTCAGTCGGTCGGGCGCGGTGACCAGGGATTGGAACCGATTTGTGGCCTCGAGGGCTCTGCCCTCGGCCAGAGCGAGACGGGCTGAGAGGTATTCCTTGAGCTTGGCATCGGTCGGGTTTTGGTCATCGATATTTTCGAGCGTTTTCAGTGCCAGCTCGTAGTGGCTTTGGTCGATGTGGATTTCGGCGGCGAGCAGGTTGGCGGCGTTGCGGATGGCGGCTGTTTTTGACTTGGCCGCCTCCATGAGGATGTTGAGAGCGTCGGGGGTGCGGGTGAGTGCCATGAGAATGCGGGCCCGTGCGAGTTGGATTTCGCTGGAGAGGGGGTGTTTGGTTGAAACGGTTGAGAGTTCGGATTCGGCATCCTGGTAGCGACCGAGCGAGGCCAGGGCCTCGGCTTTCCAGATGGGTGTGGAGGCGAGGTTTGCGAGGCTTTCATCCTTGAGGAGCGCGAGGGCCTCGATGGCTTGATTGCTTGCGCCCTGAATGGTGCTGCTGGAGCGCACCAGCGCTTCGGCCAGTGCCAAGGTAACGTAGGGCCTTGCCTTGGTGCCTAGTTTTGTGTCCTGGAGGACGCTGCGGAATTTATGGATGGCCATGTCTGGCAAGTGGTCCGCCATGGCCTTGGAGCCTTCCTGGTAGCTGGGGATTTTTTTGAGCTCCCTTGCTATTGAGGCAGGCAGCCTCGGCGATTCCGTCGCCGCAAGCAGAGGCAGCGGCAGTGTCAGGGTGAGGATCAGGATGGTCAGTCGGGAGAGCACACCGGCATTATGGTGCATAATTGACAAAATCACAGAAATTGTTCGTATAAATTTGGTCAGAATTGTTTTGGGTTTCCGGCTGATCTGGCATGCAATGGGGCAGAGATGAAACGATTGAGCGACATAGGTGAGGATTCCTTGATTGAGCGGCTGGTCGGTCGTCTTGATCGAGCTGATGGCGGGTGTGCTACGGTCGTGGTCGGACCGGGTGACGACTGTGCTGTGGTGGATGTGGGCCGACGGGGGCTGTACCAACTGCTGAAGACCGACTCATTGGTGGAGGGGGTGCACTATTTGGCGGATGCCCCGGCTGCCAAGGTGGGCTGGAAGGCGGTGGCTCGGGTGGTCAGCGATTTTGCGGCGATGGGTGGCTGGCCCGGTCAGCTATTGGTGACCATTGCCATGCCGGCGAACAAGGAAGTGCGCTATGTCGAGGCACTCTACCGCGGCATGAACAAGTGTGCGACCGCACACGGCGCCGAAATCTGCGGTGGTGAAACCAGTTCGGTTCCGGAAGGGTCCGCGGCGGTGATTTCCGTGGCGGGGACAGGATGGGTGAAGAAGGGCCGGTATGTGACGCGGAGTGGTGGCCGGGTGGGCGATTCCATTTTGGTGACCGGCAAGCTTGGCGGGTCGCTCAGGGGGAAACATCTGAGTTTTGCACCGCGCATTGAAGAGTCGCGCTGGCTGGTTGAGCACTTTCGTATTCGGGCGATGATGGATTTGTCGGATGGTCTGGCGCGCGATCTTCCGCGGCTGGCCGCGGCGAGCGGCTGTGGTTTTGTGCTCGATGAAAAAAGCATTCCACGCAACCGGGGCTGTGATCTTTTCCGTGCCCTGGGAGACGGTGAAGACTACGAACTTTTACTGACGGTTTCCCCGCGGACAGCCAGTAGGCTTTGTCGTGAGTGGAATGCGGTTTTCCCTCAATTGCCATTGACGGTGATTGGCTCGCTCACGGAGAAGGGATGCGGCGAGCCTCTAGCCGTCAAGCAGGGGGGCTGGGCGCATTTCAGCACATGAAATCAAACGCCCGGCGCAAGCACCAACAGCCCTGATCTCCTCCTTCTGACTCCCGAACGCCGCCTACCCACAAGCATCGCCCATGCGATCACCCATGCGTGCGTAGGTTTCTATTTGCCGTGCGGAGTGGCTCAGCAAGTCATCGGAAAGTTTTACTTTGCCGGGTTCGAATAGGGTGATGGTGGATGAGCCACCGAAGGCAAAATAGCCTTTTTCGTCACCTTTTTTGACGGGTGTATGGTTGGGGTAGGTCTGGTTGATGGAGCCGACGCAGGTGGCGCCTATCTCCATCATCAGCACCGTGCCCATGGTTTCGGTTTGAATCCGTGTGATGGTGCGCTTATTCTGCCACAAATAGCCGAGATTCCGTGCCAAGGCAATGGGCGAGACCGAAAACAGGGGGCCGTTGATCAGGCGGGTCTTCCCGGGTATTCCGTCGACCGGAAAATGGTAGCGATGGTAGTCGACCGGGCAGAGGCGCGAGAGGATCAGGCTGCCGTTTTGGTACTGCGCGGACAGTTCGGTGTCGGCGAGCAGTTGGTCGATATCGAAGGCCTGGCCTTTGACGAAAACGCCCTCGATCTCGTTGACATGGCTGAACCCGAGATGGCGGCCGTCGGCAGGGAAGACGGCGTCGCTGGATGCAATCGGGCGGGCGTTGGTATTGAGTTTGCGGTAGAAGAACTCGTTGAAGGTGGCGTAACTCTCCGGGGGCGCGGCGAACTCCGCGGTATCGAGGTCGTAGTCGTTGATGAATGACGCGACTTTGCCGCGGGTTTTGGCTTGGTTCATGCGTTTGCCGTACCAACGCGAGAAGCCGGGGCGTTTGACAAATGTGTGCAGTGCCATTTTGCCGAGCGGGTTGCCGTAGGCCCACTTGAGGAAGGGTTCGCCGTAGACCTGTTCGGTTTCCATGGCTCCTGAATAGCGGTTGTAAAACTGGATGTCTTTCACTGGGCGGACCTTAGCATAATGTTGCGATGTGGGCATAAAAAAAGCAGACGGGAAAATATTCCCGTCTGCTGAATGTTTAGTAATTCAGTTTTTTAAGGGTGTTTAGGCAGCCTTCAGGAGTTTCTGGGCCTTACTGATGGTCGACTTGCTGAGCTTGCCATTCACTTTACGTGATTTATCAAGCAACTCTTTGAGTTCGGTCAGTGTTCCGTCGGCAGCCTTGAGCGCTTTGCGCTCACCACCGTATTTCTTATCAGAGAAATACTTGGTGAAGGTTGTGCCGGAGCGGCTGAGGCATAGACGCCAGCCTTGGAATGCCGTGGTTTCGTGGGTGAAACGAGTTAGGTTTTTTCTTGATTTCATGGTTGTGTGTGTGTGTGTGAATTGAACATTCAATCCGCCTTACTAATAGATGATAGATTGCATTCTGTCCAACAAGTCTTGTAAAAAAAAATGTTTTTTTTTAGCCTTCCACAAAAAAACACGTGGTCCCTAGCGGGAACACGTGTTTGTTTAAGATGTTAGTATTAGTTAGGTGAGATAACTAATGGGAGTTTTTTGCCATGAATGGCTTATTCGGCATCATCGGAGCTGGCAAGAGCCATGTCCTCGATGTCGGTCCACTCAATGTAAGCCATCGGCGCAGAGTCGCTCATGCGGGCGCCGAGTTTGGTAATACGGCAGTAGCCACCTTGGCGGTCTCCCGATGCGGTTCCAACCTCTTCAAAGAGCTTTTTGACCGTGTCCTTTTGGCGGAGGAATGCAAGTGCCTGGCGGCGTGCATGCAGGTCACCGCGCTTGGCGAGTGTGACCATTTTCTCTGCTACGGGGCGCAGGGCTTTGGCCTTGGCGAGAGTCGTGCGGATGCGGCCGTGTTCGATGAGGCTGCAGGCAAGGTTGGCCAGCAGCGAGCGTCGGTGCGCGGTATCGCGTTGAAGTTTGACAGTTTTTCTTCGGTGTCTCATGGGAATATGTGGTAGGTCCTTTCGGACAATTAGTCGTTTAAGTTTTGTGCGATGAGGTCGGCGAGGCCGACCGGGGCTTCCTCTTCGGCACCGAGGTGCGGTACGGCGACGGACGGCAGCGAGCCGGTGAGCAGTTTGGGATCGATATTCATACCGAGGCCAAGGCCGAGTTCGACGAGCTTTTCCTTGATTTCATTGAGGGATTTCTTGCCGAAGTTACGGTACTTGAGCATTTCGGCCTCTGTCTTGGTTGCCAGTTGGCCGACGGTGGTGATGTTGGCGTTGTTCAAGCAGTTGGCGGCGCGGACGGAAAGTTCGATCTCGTTGACGCTCATGTTGAGGAGTTTCTTGAGAGCGGCGTTTTCCTCGCTTTGCTCGGCCGGTGCTTCTTCGAAGTCCACGGCATTTTCGTCGTAGTTGACAAAGACGTCGAGGTGGTGACGCAGGATGGCGGAAGCTTGGAGGAGGGCATCGGAGGGTTCGACGCGGCCGTCGGTCCAGATGTCGCAAACGAGTTTGTCGTAATCGGTCATTTGACCCACACGGGTGGCGTCGACGGAGTACTTGACGCGGACGACAGGCGAGAAAATGGAGTCGATCGCGATGACGCCAATGGGCATGTCGGGACGTTTGTTTTCGTCGCCGGTGTTGAATCCGCGGCCGACCTTGACTTCGAATTCGCAGTCGAACTTGACCTTGCGGTCGAGGGTGCAGATGACCTGCTTTTTGTTGACCACTTCATACATGTTGTCGCCATCGATGTCAGCGGCGGTGATGACGCCTTCTTTTTCGGTTTTGATGGTCAGCACCCGGGGTTCTTTGCCGTGGTGCTTGAATTTGACCTTTTTGAGGTTGAGAATGATGTCGGTGACGTCCTCAACACAGCCTGGGAGGCTGGAAAATTCGTGTTGGACACCGGCGATGCGCACGGATGTGATGGCGGCGCCTTCCAGTGAGGAGAGCAGCACGCGGCGCAGGGAGTTGCCGATGGTGTGTCCGTATCCGCTTTCGAACGGCTCAGCGGTGAACTGGGCGTAGGTGTCGGACTCGGTGTCCTCGTTCTTGGTCAGGCGGTTCGGGAGTTCAAAGCGATCCAGTTTGAAGGCTGTATCGATTTCCTCTTCGGTGGCTTCGGTAGTTTCAGTGGTATTGGTTGTATCTTCGGACATGGTATTGTCTGGGTAGCCGGGTTACCCTCCGGCGAGCGTGGATCAGCGGGTCGTCAAGAATTGACAGTTGGCAGATTTGCGGAGGACCTACGGCAAGTTAGCTAGCTCGCGGGGCGGGGAATTAAGGGTAAGTCGAGCCGGAATGCAATCGTTTTTTTCCAATTTTAAGGCGATTCGCGAGAATTCGGTTTTGACGGGTGCAAAGTGGAATTTGCGGTGTCGTTTTGGCGGCTTTGTGTTTAAGTTACAAACATGAAGCCGATATTTGCCCTGACGACCTGTATATTGTCATACTTGAGCCTTTCCGTATCATTGTTTGCCGAGGGGCAAGGTGAGCAGCCCGAGCCCTCGGCCCCGGTGGCGGAGGAGAAAGTGGAGAAGCGTGTTTTTGGCAAGTCAGGCGAGGAGAAGTTCACCGGCCAGGTCGTGATCATCAAGGTGGGCGAAAAGGATCTGATGAATGGGCACGCGTTCAAGTTTTGGCGTCGTGTGTTGAAGCGGGTCAATGATGAGGAGGCAAGGGCGGTTGTCTTTGATCTGGACACGCCTGGTGGCCTGGCATTTGACACGGCGGAGCTGATTATGGTCGATATGCAGAAAATCAAGGTGCCATCGTATGCTTTTGTGAATCAAAAGGCGCTCAGCGCGGGCGCGCTGGTGGCGACGGGAACAGACGCTATTTACATGCACCCGGTGTCGGCGATCGGAGCGGCGGCAATTGTCAGCGGCAGTGGGGAGAAGATCGAAGACACGATGCGGGCAAAAATCGAATCGGCATTCAACGCCTTCGTGCGGGCGGTGGCGAAGAGCAAGGGGCGCAACCCTGATGTGATCCGTGCGATGATGATTACCAAGGAGTATTACGACTTTGGTGAGATTCACGTTGAGGAGGGTGAGCTTCTCACCCTGACTGCGGATGAGGCGGTGATGGAATTTGAGGGAAAACCCCTGTTGGCCAAGGGGATTGTGAGCAGTATTGAAGAATTGCTTGAAAGAGAGGGTCTTGCTGATGTTGAGGTGATTGAGGCGGAATTGAGTGGGATGGAGCAGTTTGCCTACTGGGTGGCGGCTTTTTCGGGTGTGTTGATTTTGATTGGTATCGGGGGGGCATACCTGGAGATGAAAACACCGGGTTTTGGCCTGGGGGGCGGGATTTCACTGTTGGCGTTCGGCCTGTTTTTCTTTGGCAACTACGCGGCGGGTAATATGGCGGGTTACGGCTTGATGCTGCTGTTTGTCATCGGGGTGGTTCTCGTGATTGTGGAATTGGTGATTTTACCGGGGATGGTGGTTCCGGGCGTGATCGGAGGGATTTTAATTCTCGGCTCGCTGTTTATGGCGATGGTCGACGATTTTGCGTTCTCCGACAATGATTTCCGCGGTTGGGACTCTGAACAGGCGTGGGATTTTGTGAATGTACCATCCCGGAATCTTGCGATCGGCTTGATCGGTTCCTCCCTCCTGATGATTCTGATGATGCGATTCCTGCCGAACATCCCTCTTTTTAACACGCTGGTGATGAGCAAGGAGCTCGACAGTGGGGATTCGATGGATAGCGGCAGCACGGCAGGTGAGCATATCGGCCTGCGTGGCCTGACCCGCACCGATTTGCGGCCTGCGGGCAAGGGCGAGTTCGGGGGCAAGATGCTCGATATTACCGCCGCCAATGGCTTCATCCCATCGGGTAAAGACGTCGTGATCACCTCCGAGGACGGGCTTCGGATCCTAGTGGAAGAGGAGTCTTGAAGTCTTGAAGTCTTGAAGTCGGGAAGTCCTGAAGTCCTGAAGTCTTGAAGTCTTGAAGTCTTGAAGTCCTGAAGTCCTGAAGTCCTTGGGTCTTCCGGGACCGGGTGGGGGCGTTGCCTTGTTTGGTGGGACCTGGGGGGGGCGTGCCTGCCTTTTACTGCTCGTGCATGGTTTGGCTGGTCTGGACGATGTTCAGAGCGTGGTTGGCGATCGACTCGAAGTGGTTGTTGATATCGATGTAGATCATCTCGAGTTTGACGTCGCCGTCGGCGGCCATGCGTTTCATGGAGCTCTTGTTGAACTTCTTGCGCATGGTGTCGGAGGTGTCTTCCATTGCCTTGGCCTTGCCAAGATCCTCAGGTGAGATGCTTGCGAGCAAGTGGCGGTCGGTGAACCCGATGAATTGGGCGATCGAGCCAGCGTATTCGCGCAGGGTGTCCTGTTGCTCCTGGGAGAACTGGCGGTTTTTCTTGTAGCGGCGTTCGTTGAGTTTCACGAGGCGGTAGATGCAGTCGATGCATTCCTCGATTTCCTGGGTGACCCGCAGCATCGAGGCGATTCGGGAGGCATTGTGGTCGCCGATGTCCTTGGAGGAGCAGCGGACGAGATACATGGTGATTTCCTGCATCATCAGGTCGGATTCGTCCTCGATCTTTTTCAGGGCGGTTACTTGGGCTGACATGTCGTCCTTGGGGTGTTCGAAGACATCGATAAAGCCGTTAAACATATCCACACAGAGTTGGGACATTTTGCGGATGGCATTTTCGGCCTCGGCGATATTGAGTTCGCCGAGGTCGACGAGATTTTGGGAAATGTATCGCAGGTGGGTTTCCTCGCCGTCGGCAACCGGTTCCTTGACCCATTTATTGACGATATTGGCAATTTGCGGGACGAACCAGACGAGCAGGAAGATGTTGAGCAGGTTGAATGTGGTATGGAACAGGGCGACCGCGAAGGCAACGACGGTGAGCGGGTTGCCGGCGTCCCCTTTCGCCGTTTTGATTTCGACGATATGCTTCGGGAAGTGGTCGACGAGGTTCCATATGAACGGGATGATTAGCCAGAACAGGCCGATGGCCCACAGGGTGCCGACCACATTGAACAGGAAGTGGGCCCGCGCTGCGCGCTTGGCGTTGACATTGGCGCCGAGGGCGGCGAGCCAGGCGGTCACGGTGGTTCCGATGTTTTCGCCGAGCACAATGGCGGCTGAAATCTTGAACGCCTCATAGGGGTCGGTTCCGAACCAGCCATTCCATGCGCAGGTGATGGTGATGGCCATGGCGGCGGATGACGACTGCACGATCAGTGTGAGGATGATGCCGGCGATCAGGAAGAGGACGGTTGAGCCGAAGTCGTAGCCGTTGAGCATCTCGATGATGCCCTGGATGGTTTCCTGGAGCTCGGCATTGGCTTTGACGCCTCCTTTGAGGTCCGGGACTGATTTTTTCAGGTAGGCGAGACCGGTGAAGAGCAGACCGAAACCAATCAGGGTTTCGCCTGTGGCCTTGATTTTGTCTTTGCCGATGAAGAAGAGTGGGAGGCCTGCGCCGATGATGGGCAGGGTGATGGCCGAGATGCTGAATTTCCCGATCCAAGCGACCAGCCAAGCGGTGATGGTGGTGCCGAGGTTGGCGCCCATGATGACGCCGATGGATTCGGTGAGCGTGAGCAAGCCGGCATTGACGAAGCTGACAACAAGCACGGTGGTCGCCGAGGACGACTGCACCAGCGAGGTGGTGAAGAAACCGGTAAACACCGAGCTCACCCGGTTGTGAGTCATCGTGGCCAGTGCATGCCGCATACCGCTGCCAGCCGCCTTTTGAATGCCCTCGGACATCACTTTCATCCCGTAGAGGAAGATGCCGAGAGATCCGAGGATTTTAAGAATGGCGACAAGTACGGTCCAGATGATCATGTTGAGGGTGTGATAGGT
>JARFRT010000168.1 GCA_029287105.1 Akkermansiaceae bacterium
GGGTAATCGCCATTTCCAACAACTTGCGATGCAACGACTTCGCACGCAGTTCATAGCTGTTCCGGGTGAGCTGCATCGTCAACGTCGAGGCCCCCTGGGTGTATGACATGTCCCTGATGTTGCGCAGCGTGGCCCGTGCCAGCCCTTTGATGTCGATGCCAACATGATCGGGAAATGCCAGGTCCTCCCTGGCACGCAACGCCAGCACCATCACCTCCGGAATTTCCGCCCGGGTGATCAACCTCCTTCGCTCGCCGTGAATGGTGGCGAACTCCTCGCCCGACCGATCCAGGATGACCGACCGCTCGGGAATCTTCGACACCTCGTTCAAGTCGTACTTTAACGACAGATAGAAATAGAACAGACTGACGGCAACCAACAGCGCCAGCGAGACCAAGCCCCACTTGAACAGCCAGCGGAATAATCCACACACCCAGCCCGGCACCCAACCCGGGACCCAGCCCGGGGTGCGCGTTGAGTCATCGGCAGGTTTCCAAGTCATGTGGGTTACGTTACGTTCCGCGCATTGATTTTGTTACATCCCGCAGTCTTTCATGGCCAGATGACGGGCACCATGGGCCAGGTGTTTCTGGAGTCTACAGTCTCACTCCAGCGGTATCGCCCGGGGCGGAGGACGCCGCTGCCGCCCACTTCTCCCCGGCGCAACAGCACGCAATGGATGGACGGTGCAGTAATCATTCGCCGTAGGCAGCATGTCGGCGGGCACTTCAGCGGTGTAAGCCGACCGGTGTGCCCTACAGCCGCCTGTTGCCCGTTTCGCCGACCACCGGCACAGCTCGGCAGAGCGCAGCCGCAATGGCTTGAACCGAGGAGTGGCGTAGCCGAGACGACCTGCCGTCTTCATTACATCCACCCAGATCGGGGCGGCCAGCGTGGAACCGTAACCCTTGTTGATGATTTTCTGGGGTTTGTCCATTCCCACCCAGACAGCACAGGTGATGGTGCCGGTGTATCCTGCGAACCATGCATCCTTGTAATCGTCGGTAGTCCCCGTCTTCCCCGCACAGGGCGCGAGATAACCAAGGCTACGCACGCGTCTTCCGGTGCCTCGATCAATCACTTTCTGAAGCGTGTTAGATGCACACCATGTGGCGCCTGGCTCCGCAGCCTTAACAACAAGTTTCCCTGAATCTCCCTTCCCAGGATAGACACGCTCACCCTTGGCGTTTCGTATTTCCTGGATCAGATAGGGCCGGTACCAGTCGCCATTGTTAGGAAAAACCGTGTAGGCACTCGCCACCTGCCACGGTGTTGCTTCCCATGAACCAAGGTAGGACGAAGGATTGCTAGGGATCCCCTGGATAAACCCGACATCCTGCGCGGTCTGATTCACTTTTTCCAAGCCTGCATAGTTCCCCACCCGCACCGATGAGGTATTGCGGGAGTGCACCAGTGCGTCTTCAGCCGTGATATAACCTCCGTATTTGCCATCGGAGTTGGTTGGCGACCACGATCGCGGCGCCCCATCGATCTCACCAGGCATAATCCGCCCATCCGGAACCCAGGTCTGGGGCATCAGGCCACGGTTGAAGGCGGTGAGATAGACAAAGGGTTTAAACAGGGAACCGATCTGCCGTTCGGCCTGAATCGCGCGGTTGTACTTGGATTCGTCGGCATTGCGTCCACCCACCACCGAGAGCACGGCTCCGCTGCGGTTTTCGATGACCACGCATGCACCCTGGACGTAGGCAGGATCACCACGTCGACCCGCAGGCAGGCTCAGCCACTTTCGACGGGTCTGATGCCAGTAGCCCGGGGTTTTTTCAACCTTGCTGAGGTTGCGCTCCATCGAGAGCTCGGCGGATCGCTGGATGGTGTGATCAACGGTCGTGATCACGGTCAGCCCCCCGTCCTCAATATTCTCCTCCTCCAGAATCCGGTCGAGCTCGCGACGCACGGCGTCCATGACGTAGGTGTCCTGGACCACCCGTCGCTTTTTAGGCCTGATCGCAAGCCTCTCGTTCTTGGCCGCATCCGCATCCGCCTGAGTGATGTACTCGTAATGCACCATCCTCCCCAAGGTCACATCCCTCTCGGATTGCGCCGCTTCGATGTCCTTGAAGGGCGAAAAAGCATTCGGCCCACGGATGATTCCAGCAAGCATTGCCGCCTCCGACAGAGTGACCCGACTGGACGGCTTTTCAAAATAGGTGCGGGATGCCGCTTCGATGCCCCGAATCGAATGGCCCCAGAAAATCCGATTCATGTAATGCTGCAGGATTTCCTTTTTTTTGTACTTCCGTTCGATGCGGAAGGCGACGGCGATTTCCAACAATTTCCGGTCAATATTTTTGCCCCCCAGCGGATAGGTGTTGCGGGCCAGCTGCATAGTGATCGTCGATGCCCCTTCCTTTTTCCCCCGCTGGAAAAATCGCATCGCCACACGCCCCAAGCCTCTGACATCCACGGCACCGTGCTTGAAAAACCGGGCGTCCTCACGCGCAATCAACGCCTGCCTGAAATACGGCGAGACGTCGTCATACTTCACTATATAGCGGTTGTCGCCATGCAACCGACCCAACTCGGTCCGGCCATCGCGCGCATAAACCAGCGTCCTTGCCGGCATTTCCGCCACCTTTTGCAAATCATACCGCGATGCCCGCGCGTAGTAATAGGCCGCCACGAGTACCATACAAAAAAGCATCACTGCACCGATCGATGCCCCGACGCGAACCGGCCACTTCACCACCGGGTGCCACTTGCGGCTGATGTGAGCCATCAGCAGCACCGGCCAGAACGCGAGTTTGAACAGCACACCCCGCTTCTTCGTCGCCGTTTTCCTCCTGCGGTTGCCCGACTTCTTGGCAGCCGGCCGCTTCCGTGCCGGGGATTTGCGCGCCGGTGCCCGCTTTTTCGCAACCTTCTTTGAAGCGGATTTTGAACTGGATTTTCGAGCTGCCATAATTGCTGTCTGGAGGATGCCGCCACGGTGCGCACACTGATGATGCCCGTTTTGCATCTGATTCGTAGTGAATTCCCGGTGGTGAAGCGACCCGCGGAGACTAACCCATAAGAGACACTTCGACCAGCGTTGCCGCAAAATTATTGAAACAATCCCGGATTCATGGAACGCTTGTCCCACTAAGTCAGGCGACAAAAAGCGCCTCAAAATCGCAACCCTCCCCAGGATCCTCTCACAATGATGGCACGCACAACCAACTTTCTCACCCTCGGACTCGTCCCTATGCTCTTGCTCAGCGCTGTCCAGGCCAGCCCGCCCGTGCAAAGCCTCAAGGACCTTGCGTCCTTGCAAACCAAGGTCACCGAGGTCGTCAAAAAGGTCACCCCGGCCACCGTTTCTCTCTTTTCCGCCAGAAACGGAGCCTCTGGCAGCGGCATCATCGTGAGCAAGGACGGGCTCATCCTCACTGCCGGCCATGTCGTCCGCGGTGCCGAGGAAATGACCGTGATTTTCCCCAATGGCAAACAAGCCCGCGCCAAGGTTCTCGGCGCCCATTACACCCGCGATGCCGCCATGGCACAAATCATCGACAAACCACCCGGTGGCTCTTGGCCCCACGTGGAAGTCGGCCACTCAAGATCACTCGAGTCCGGCGACCTCGTTATCGCCCTCGGCCACGCTGGCGGATTCGACCCCATCCGTAACCCACCCGTCAGATTCGGTCGCATCATCGCACGCGGGCCCAACCAATTCATCAGCACCGACTGCACCCTCATCGGAGGCGACAGTGGCGGCCCCCTCTTTGATCTCGATGGCCGAGTCGTCGGTATTCACTCATCCATCGGCGCCTCTCTCTCGTCCAACAATCACGCCGGCATCGAAGGGTTTCATCAGGACTGGGAAAAGCTCAAAAAGGGCATTACCTGGGGACGCCTTGGGGGCAGTGGGCTTGACGACCCGGATGCTCCCGTGATCGGCATCATCACGGGCGATTCCGCGCGGGGCGGGGTCAGTATCCGCCACGTCTTCGAGGGTGGCCCCGCCAGCCAGGCCGGCCTGCGCGCGGGGGATGTCATCCGCACCATCAACCAACGGAAGATCCCCAACTTGCGGATACTCCATGCCGCCATCGCCCGTTATAAGTCCGGCGACACGATCAGAGTCCGCATCACCCGCGGTGAGAACAGCCTGATCCGCTCCATCACGCTGGGGCGCCGTGGCGATGTTTTGCCCGATGAGTAACCCAAACCACATCATCCCAACTTCACCATCATGAACACCATGAAACATTCACTGCTCATCATCACCACCGGACTACTGGCGATCGGCAGCGAGGCAGCAGCGCAAAGCAGCCTGCGCCTCCCGGATCCTCTCGAGAACCTCCGCCCGGCGGAAAAAACAAAGCTCAAGGAGCAGGCTGCCCACTTTTTCCTGGCCGCCAAACCCGCCGTTGCCACCGCTGCGAAAAGCACCGTCAGCATCGACTACCGCCGGCAAAGGATCGCTTACGGCACCGTGGTCAGCCGCGCCGGCACCACCGAGCCTGCCATCCTGACCAAGTGGAGTGAGATCGCCAAGGTCCACACCCGAATCGTCGTCACCACTCCCGAGGGAAAACAATATCCGGCCCAGGTCTCGGGAATCTACCCGGACCACGACCTCGCACTCCTGACTATCGAAGCTCCCGGCGCAGCGCTGGTTCCACTCGATCTCAACGCATCCGCCGTACCCGAACCGGGTCACTTCGTCACCCTCGCCCGCCCCGATGGTAACGTCGAGGGGTTTGGCGTGGTCAGCGTCGCCGCCCGAAGTCTGCGCGAAGGTGACAAAGCCTACCTCGGCGTGCTCATGGATTTCACAACCACCGGCAACAACGGCGTCCCGCTCAAACGCGTGATGCCG
>JARFRT010000203.1 GCA_029287105.1 Akkermansiaceae bacterium
TCGCTCTAGCGCGCGAGCACAACCTGGCGCCCATGAGGCTCGCGCATACTAGTCGCAATCGTCTCGGAAATGGCGTTTACTTTCTGATCTTTAGATGTGCTAGTCTTTACGAGTACCTGCTGCGCCGCAAGTTTTCTGGCAGCTTTTAAATATTCCGGTTCGTTCAGCAGCAGCAGCGCCTGGAGCGGTGTGTTGGTCCGCTCTCGCCGAGCAGTACATTCCTCACGGCCGGGTGCATTCAAGATGGACATCTGTGGTGGGGGCATCCCCCTTTTCCAGAAGGTATAAACACTGCGGCGGTACATCTTGTCGCCGGAGTCAGGAGCGTAGGTGCGTGGGTATGAACTGGGCATGCTCACCGCTTTCCATAATCCCGCAGGTTGGGGAGGTTTGACACTCTTGCCAAACATCGTCTCCACCAGCAGACCACTTGTCGCCAGAATCTGATCCCGAATCATTTCCGAATCCATACGGAATCTTGACCCACGGGAAAGGAGCCGATTCTCGGGGTCTGCTTGAAAGGCCGACTCACTGGCTACCGATGATTGTTGGTAGGTGTTGGAAAGAACGATGTGTTTGACCAACGCTTTGACATCCCAACCGGACTGCACGAACTTGACGGTCAGGTAATCGAGTAGGCCGGGATGACTCGGCACCCCCCCCTGGGCTCCAAAATCCTCCGTTGTCTTGACCAGTCCGACACCGAAGAACTGTTGCCAGATTCTATTGACCGCAACCCTGGCCGTCAGCGGATTTTCCTGGGCCACCAGCCAGTCGGCAAAGTCCATTCGGGTCTTTAATCCTTCCTGGTTTTTCATGGGAGGAAGGAACCCCGGAGTGTCTCTTTCCACTATTTCACCGTGGTTATCATAGGCCCCTCGAATCAATCGATAGGACGGGCGGACCTCCTTTCGCTCTTTCATCACCATGGCGAACCTGAGCTTGGATTCCAGTTGTGCGGTTTTTTGATGAAACACGGACAGCTCGGTCTTAATTTTTTGCAGTTCAGCCAGTTCAGGTGTCCCTTGTTTTGGCTTTTTATTTTCCAGCGATTTTCTCTTTTGTTCCAACGGCTTGATCTTGGCTTGGATATCGGCCAGTTCCTTGGCTTCCTTTTCACCCTCGACAAGGATGTAGGGTGGTTGCAGGCCACGTTTGAAGTCGTTGCCCGATCTTCTACCTGTTTCCGGCTCGGCATCGATGTTGTTAAAGAAGGCGAAAAGACCGTAGAAATCCTTCGAGGTGATCGGATCATATTTGTGATCATGGCAAGCCGCGCACTGCACCGTCAGGCCCATAAATGCGGTTCCAACTGAAGTCACCCGATCAATCACATTTTTGGTGTAGCTTTCCTCGGGAAGCGCCGTCCCCACATCGATAATCATGTGAAGCCGGTTGAATCCCGATGCCACCAGTTGATCCTTGGATGGATTTTGATAGAGATCACCCGCAATCTGATAACGCACAAAATCATCGTAATGAAGGTTGTCATTAAATGACTTGATCACCCAATCGCGGTATGGGGTCATGTCCCGGTAGTGATCATGGTGCATTCCGTTGGTGTCGGCAAATCGCACCAGATCCAACCAGTACTTGGTCATGTGCTCGCCGTATTGCTTTTTCGCCAACAGCCGGTCAACGAGGTTTTCATAGGCACGGGCCGATGTGTCATCGAGGAAGGTTTTCACTTCATCTCTTGTCGGGGGAAGCCCGGTCAAATCGAATGTCACTCTTCGTATCAACGTTCTTGGGTCGGCATCCGGCGAGACCGACTTCCCCTTTGACTCCAACTTTTTGAGAACAAAATGATCAATCGGGTTCTGCGGCCAGGATGTGTTTTTGACCGTGGGGGTTTCCTGTTTTTTCGGTTGCTCGAATGCCCAGAATGCCTCGTACCGGGCGCCCTCCTGGATCCATTGTTTGATCAGGGCTTTTTCGCCCGCGCTGAGGGGTTTTTTATGTGAATCACTGGGAGGCATGACGTCGTCATCATCATCCGTGATGATCCGCTGCCAGACAGCACTCGCCTCCGGATGGCCCGGTTTGATCGCCGGCTTGCTTTTGCGGATCCGGTATGCCCCGTCAACACCATCCGCCCGATCCAGGCGCAGCTTCTTTTTGCGCTCCTCCTCATCAGGCCCATGACAATGGAAACAACGATCCGATAAAACAGGGCGGATATCCCGGTTGAAATTGACCTCGCCATCTGCAAAAAGCGCCGAGGAGCCAAGTAGAATAACCAAGCCGGAATATTCTATGGTTCTCAAGAGACGTTTCCAATCACATTCAATCACCTGTGAGAGTTAACAGGCTATTTCATCTCTCCGCAAGACCTAACAGATTAAATTAGGTTGTCTGTTGCCTTATTCAGGTGATTGAATTGTCCGGGTGATTTCCGTTCAATAGGGTGTATTGACGTGGCAGGCGAAATACCCAATGGAGTTAAACCCTAAGTTTTAAACTCCAAATACCAAGGGGGATAAGTTCCAAATACCAAACTCCAAATACCAAGTAAGACAGGCTTCGTCTGGAAATATTTCCGTGTATTTTGCCTAGGGGCGATCTCCACTTCGTTCCGGTTGTGCCTTCCGTGGTTCCCCAATGAACCAGCATCCCAAGCCAGCAACCCACGCCTTTGATTATTTCGCGGTTGGGGTGTTGGCTGCGCGGCTGGAAGCCACGGCCACTAGGGTAGGCGTTGGTCGTCTTTTTCGAGTTGTTTACGGAGGGTTTTGTAGGGGACGGCTTGCACGCTGCTGTTGGCGTCGATGGCGAGGCAGGCGGCGGTGGCGGCGCTTTGGCCGAGGGCCATTAAGACGGGTTCCATCCGGATCGATCCGAAGGCGATGTGGGTGGCGGAGAGTGCCCAGGGGACGAGCAGGTTCTCGCATTCGCTCGCCTTGGGGATGATCGAGCGGTAGGAGATGCCGTAGGGTTTGCCGCCGAGTGAGCGTTGGATGTCGCCCTCGTTTTTGACCATACCGTTGTGGACAAAGCGCTGGGTGTTGTGCGAGTCCAGGGTGTAGGCACCCATGCCGACGGGGTCGGCGACCGGCTGTTTGCCCTTGCAGTGGTTTTCGGTCATGACGAATGCGGATTTCATCCGTCGGGCTTCGCGCACGTAGAGGTTGTGTGGCCAGTTGCCGTTGTCCTGGAATTCGTCCTTGGCGAGCCCCCACCGGGCGTGGCTGGCGCGGATTTTTTCGGGCACGCGCGGGTGGTTTTGCAGTGTCCAGATCATCCCGAGTTGCCAGTCGCGGTGTTTCGCGGCGAGGGCTTCACGTTGTTGGTGGTCAAGGGTCGCCCAGTTCCAGTCCTTGCCGTAGTTGCCGCCGATCAGGTCGCAGGAAACGCCACCCGTGTTGTTGGAGTCGGTTTTACGGTTAGGCATCATACTCGTTTTAAAGAACCCCCATTGCTGTCCGGCCTCGATGCTGCGAAAGAGAAGTTCGTAATCCGCCGGGTTGTAGTTGGCGGGTTTTTTGACCGGCACCCGGTTTGACTCAATATCGGTGAGGACCATGCGGTAGCAGTAGGCCTGCAGGCGGTGGTCGGCATCGCCGACTTCACCCCCCATATCCGGGTTGACGCCCGGGAGTAGTCCGCTGGCGGCATCGCCTTTGACGACGTAGGGGTCGATGCCCTTGCGCAGTTGGTTTCCGTGCAGCGGGCCGGTGATGCCGTTACCGGATTCGCCATACTCGGCATTCGCTTCGCGGCCGATGACAAACGACACCCCGGCGGCGGCGAGCAGGTCACCTTCGTAGGAGGCATCGATAAACATTGTCCCCGCGACGGTCGTGCCGTCTTCCAGGCGGATCGACGTGATCCGTGTGCCTGATTTTACGGCTCCCTTGCTGAGGTCGAGTCGGCCGTTGATCAGCTGGACGCCGGCTTTTTTGATCATGGCATCGAACACGGCCTCGGCGACTTTGGGTTCGAAGGTGGAGGCGAGTTCGGTCTGGGGGTCGAGGGCGAGCCCCTTGCCCTGTTTTTTATTTGGGTAGAGGTTTCTGGCCTGGTGGTTCCAGACGGCATCGTTTTGGTAGTGTTGGTAGGCGTCGTGGTAGAACTCGCGGGACAGCCCGCCGAGGATGGCGTTGTTGCCGATATCGGTCCACCCCAGTCCGCTGCTGGTCATTCCGCCGAGGTGGCCGTACTGGGAGACGAGGATGACCTTTTTCCCCATGCGGGCGGCCTGGACGGCGGCGGTGACCCCGCCGGACGCGTCGCCGTAGACAACGACGTCCACCTTGTGCGAGTCAGCCGCTGTGGCCGGAGCCACAGCGACATACACACAGACAATGGGGAGGAAAAGGAACCGGGCGATCACCCGGGTGAATGGTCGATTGGAGAAGCGCATTATTTTTTGAGGGTGGCATTGATGGTGGGCTCACCGCCGGCCATCAGGTTGGCGAGGCTACGACCCATGGCGTCGCCCATGAGGATGAAGCACTTGGCGCTGCCGTGGTAGTGGAATCCCTTGTTGCTGATGGCTCGCTTCTGGATCATCAGCGCCTTTTCATACTCGGGTGAGCCTTTTTCGTAGGCGCCCATCACCTGCTTCAGGAGGTCGAGCTCGAGCGGGAAGAACGGTGCGGTGTTGACCACATCCACGGTGCCGGCCAGATCGGGCATTTGTGAGGTTTGGAGCATGCCTTTGTTAGCACCCTCGGAGAATGCCTCGGTTTTAAAGCTGGCCATTCCCAGAGTGCCGCAAACGACGGGCATCTTCGGGGTTTTGACTTTTACGCGGAAGTCCCTGATCAACTGGGCGAAGAGCTCGCCGTAGGCGGGGTTGTCCTTGTCGCTGTAGCCTTGGAACCAGACCAGGCCGGCGACTTCGTAACCTACCTCCGGGTCGTAGCCGGGGTAGTACTTGCCGGGGTCGGCGAGAACTTTATCGACCTGCGGCAGCACCTGGTTCCAGCACCAGGAGAGTTTGCCTGTTTTGGCCGGTGCGGAGCGGGGGGTATACTCGCGCCCCGCTTTTTTCGCTTCCGCCGCCATCTTCTGGTCCCATGCTACGCGGGTGGCTTTTTCGATGGGGGTTTCGACACCGTCGAGCGATGGTGTCCGCCAGGCGTCGGCGATGGAGGTATTTCCCCATGAGCACTTGACCAGGAGGATCGGAGCATCAACGAGACGCTCCAGGGCGATGCCTACGCCGTACTCGGGGCCGATGGTGGTGATGCTGCCGCCGTAGCCGACACTGAGTGGCCCCTGGGTGCTGCGGTCGATGCCAGATGTCCCCTCGGAGCCACCGATGGCGCCGTGGCCGAAGATGCGGGTGCGTTTGGCGATGGGCAGGCCGAGGTGTTTCTGCGCCAGCCCGGCGTAGATCGCACGGTTCTTTTCAGTGTCCGGGCCTTGGTCTTTCGGGTTGATTTTTGCCTCCTTGACGGCGGCGTTGAACGCGTCGAAGTCGGCGTCCGTCACGCCCTTGAGGTAGATCTCATTGGCACGCTTGACCGCCTCGGCATTCACCTTGTCGCGCGCGATCAACTCGTTGTAGGCGTCGTCGACATTGAATTGGTTGTCTTTGGAATCGAGGATGGCTGCGATGCGCTTGTAGATCCCCTCCTCCTCGGCTTTCTGGTCGAGGAAGGCATAGACATTGCTGCGGCCTGATTTGGGTTTTTCGCCCCATTCTTTTTTCCATACGATCCCGTTACGGCCACCGATGCGTTGCCGCCACTTCATACGCGAGTCTCTGCGCGCCTGGACCAGGTCCACCAGCTCTTGCTTTTTCGGCCCCTGGTAGTAGCGGGCGCCGCTCCAGTAGAAGTTCCAGTCGAAGTAGCGGGTTTTAAGCACGGTGGCATCGCGGGGTGGCACGTACTGTGGCTGGGTCATGTACCAGGCGGTGGGCACCGCTGCCAGACCGACCATGTTCGACTGGCCGAAACAGAAGACAATCTGGAGTTTCTCCTTTTTGATTGTCTCGGCGGCGGTGGCGGTGAGTGTGGTGCAGGCGGCAACGAGGGCTACGGCGGGGACGACACGGGATAGGATGCTTTTTTTCATAGGGTTGATGGATGGGTTTTTAACCGCGAATGGACGCGGATGGAAGGCTTAGGTTGCGGGCTTGGGTTGCTGTTTCGTTTTGGAACCACTGAAATCACGGAAGGGCTTGGGTTGCTATTTCAATTTTTGACCGCGAAAAAAGACGAAATGCGCGAAAGAAGACTTGGGTTGCGGGCTTGGGTTGCCGAGGGACAGGAGTGTCCCTCCTCCCTAGGCCTGCAGCCCCACGCGGAGCGGGG
>JARFRT010000225.1 GCA_029287105.1 Akkermansiaceae bacterium
GAGTGGAGCTGGCTTCCGCCGGCGCCTGGTGCTCGCGGTCACATTCAAAGCACTGCACGTTGCGTGGTGGGATTTTGCTCTGGAGCAACCCCGGGGTTACCGCGGCATTTTTGACCAGGCCGGAAGTGGGCGGGGCAGTTCGCAGACGGGGCGCGGGGGCTTGCGCTTCCTTGGCCGGGGTGGGCGCGGCCGCCGGGCTGTCCCTGACATTGACATCGGCAAAGGGAGGGGTGGGAGCAGGCTTGTTATGCACGGCCTTTCCTTCAGCTATTTTGTAATGCGTACCGCAGCCCCGGCAGTAGGTGGAGATGGCCATGCGGGGGTCACTTTGCTTGAACTCACAATGGGGACATGTCAGGCTAACCGAATTTTTTTCGATGTTCGGGTTCTCGTTGGAATCGGAGCGTTTCTTGTTGAAGAAAAGTGACATGCTGTTGGGAGTCGGGTGTCTTGAAGTCGGGAAGTCGGGAAGTCGGGGGGGCAAAAAAAAGGCCCGCCAAAGGTGTAAACCACTGGCGGGCGTTAGAATAAGGGTCAGTCGCTGTGACTCACTTCGGTTAGGAGGCAGCCGCCAACTTGGAGCCTCTTCCGTTGTCATTCTTGGGGCCGGAGCCGCCAAGGTTGTTGCTCGGGCTGTTCGCCGGATTTTGTTGAGATTTCACGCTGGGGGTACCAACAGTGGATTTGCCGACGAAGATGGCACCGGGCTCGATTGAGAGCGATGCGGCCTTGATGTCGCCTACCAGCTCGGCGTTGGCCTTGAGTTCAACCTTGTCGGTGACTTCGATGTTGCCATGGACTTTGCCGTAGATGATGACGGAGCGGGTTTTGATTTCGGCCTTGATCTGGGCGTTTTCGCCTACCGTGAGAGATCCGTCGGAGTTGATTTGACCCTCGATCCTGCCATCGACCACGAGATCGTTGGAAAACTTGATGCTGCCCTTGATTTCAACATCGGAGCTCAGGACGTTGCGTCCACTGGGGCTCGACGTGTTCTGGCGTGACGGGTTGGGAGCACTTGCGGCGGCCGGGCTGGCTGGGCTGTCGTTCTTGGCGGGGCCGGCAGGTGATGCTGCTGGATCTGGTTTTTGTCCTATTACTTTTTGAAACACGGTGAGTGGTGATGGTTGGTATGTGAATAAGTCGTATATCCCCTCTGAATTCAAGGGGAAATTTTAAAAACTTTCTAGGGCGCCGGGGTTTCGGGCGTTTCGGCAGCCGCGGGTGCAGGTGGGGGAGTGGGCGCGCCGGTCGGGCTGGGCTTTTCCTGGTTTCCTGAGGGTGCATCGGGTTTGACGGGAACGGCAGGCGTGACGGGAACGGCAGGCGTGACCGGCGCGGTCGGCGTGACCGGCGCGGTCTGCGTCGGAACGGGACTCGGGGACGGTGCCGGCGGCACTGGCAGTGCGGGTTTGATTTTTACGGGGGGCTTGGCGTTGACCAGAGTGAGCCGTGCGGCGGCGGTGTCTTTAAAGGTATTACCCTGTTCAGAAGGATCCTCCTGAGCCTTTTCGTACCATGCTCGGGCGTCCCCGGTTTCTCCTGCGGCCTTGGCAATATCTCCGAGGGCAATGCAGGCGAGGGGGGCAATGTAGGTTGCCGAGTCGCTTTCGGCGACTTCGGTGAGCGTGGTGATGGCATCCGCAGTTTTCCCTTGTTCGAGAAGCCTCAGCCCCAGGCTGACCTTGGCAGTGGCGATGGACGGGTGCTCGGGGTGTTGGCTGATGAAGCTCTCGAGGGTCTCGATCGATTCAGGCTGGGAATCCGCCCATTGCAGGTCGGCAAGCAGGAGGTGGGCGCTTGCGGCGGCATTGCTCTCGGGCCATTGTTTGATCACATCCTGATAGTCGCTGGCTTTTTCGGCCTTAAGCAGTGCGGCACCGGCTTTTTGGGCTTCGGCTTCGGCAAGGCCGTCATAGACGACGTAGGCGATGACGCCGACTGCGATGAGGATCACCCCGATCACGAGCTTTTTGGTGTGGGCGTCCAGGAATTGGTCGAGCTTGCTCGGGCCGTGATCGATTTCGGCGATCGGGGCGGGTGCACTTGAGGGAGATGATGATGATGATGATGATTCAGCCATGGTGAGAAGATTTCGGGCGGTTGATAGCCGAGGAAAGTGGGGATGGCAATGGAATTTAGTATTTATCATTGGACGTTTATCATTTACACCCCGTGGCGTGCAGGAGTCAGACCAAGATACAGAGTGCCGTTTATCGATGGAAGCCGCCCGTCTCTATGGGATTCTCGATGGCGGGTACGTGGCTGAAGACTTGATGATGGAGGTGGCGGAGGCACTGTTGAAGGGCGGGGTGGGAGTGCTCCAACTGAGGGCAAAGGGCTGTGATCGGAAAGGGGTGCAGAGGCTTCTGGAGGACGTGGCTCCGGGGATCGTGCCGATGTGCCGCGAGTACGGTGTGCCGTTTATTGTGAACGATTTTCCCGAGGTGGCCGTGGCCGTGGGCGCGGACGGTGTGCATATCGGTCAGGACGATGGCTCCTTGGCGCAGGTGAGGTCGGTTGTCGGAGACAGGATGATTGTCGGGCGCTCGACACATTCGCCCGGACAGGCGAGGGCGGCCCTTGACGAGGGATTTGACTACATCGGTTTTGGCCCGCTGTTTCCAACACCCACGAAAAAAGGGCGTCCGGGCATCGGTTTGGAAAATGTCGCCGGGGTGCAACAGCAGGTGGGCTCCCGGATACCGGTGTTCTGTATCGGGGGCATTAAGCCGGACAATCTGGAATTGGTGCTTGCCTCGGGTGCCCGCCGCGTGGTCATTGTCTCCGCGCTGCTCCAAGCCGATGATATCTCTGCCTCGACACGTGCAGTCGTCTCGAGGCTCAGCTAGCCATCGCCATCATCCATTCTGCAATCATTCACTCACCCATTCTAAATCCATGTCCATTATCATCGGCGGAACGATCGCCATCGACAACGTTTCCACGCCCAGTGCCGCGGCCGAAAATCTGCTGGGCGGCTCGGCGGCCTACGCCTCGCTGGCCGCGAGCTATTTTTGCCAATCCGCGCACCTCGTCGGTGTCGTCGGCCATGACTTTCCCGAGGAGCATCTGACCATGCTGGAAAGCCATGGCGTGACCCTGACCGGCGTCGAGCGCTCCGACGGGGAATCGTTTACCTGGAGTGGCGAGTACCATGAGAACATGAACGACCGCACAACCCACCGCGTCGGCTTGAACGTGCTGGAGGACTGGGAGTTGGACATCCCGGGCGAAATTGCGGCCAGCCGGATCGTGGTGCCGGCGAACATGTCGCCGGACAACCAGATCCAGATGCTCGACCAGTGTGCCGCCGAGGAGAGATTCGTGGTCGCGGACACCATGGATCTGTGGATCGAGATCGCGAATGAGCGATTGCACGAGGTCATGCAACGCATTGATCTTCTGGTCATCAACGAAGGCGAGGCGCGCGAGTTTGCCGGAACAAGCAACCTGATCCTCGCCGGTGAGAAGCTTCTGGAAAAAGGCCCCACCTATGTGGTCATCAAACTTGGCGAGTTTGGCGCGATCCTGTTTGGCCCCGACGAGTCGATCTTCCGCTTCCATGCCTGGCCGCTGCGCGATATCACCGACCCCACTGGCGCCGGTGATACCTTCCTCGGGGCGATGGCCGGGTATCTCGCGTCGCTCGGCGGGGTTGACTTTACCTTCGCGCAAATCCGGGACGCTATCTTGCGGGGTTCCATCCTGGCGAGC
>JARFRT010000294.1 GCA_029287105.1 Akkermansiaceae bacterium
ACCGAACATACCAGGTTATCGCGTCAGCGGAAGCAATACGCCGGCCCGGATCATTAGTGGCGATTATTTTGACTATGTCGACTTGCCCGGTAACCGGTCGGGGATTGTTATTGCCGATGTCACCGGCAAGGGGGTGCCCGCCGGATTGCTGATGGCCATGTGCCGGAGCATCCTGCGGCTAACGGCGTTGGCTGCCGTGAGCCCCTCAGAGGTACTCGCTCTTGTCAACAGACACCTTTTCCCCGATGTCCGCGAGGATATGTTTGTGAGCCTTGTTTATGTGGTTATCGATAACGGGATAGGAAACCTGCGAATGGCCCGCGCAGGTCATGACGCCCCCCTTATGTTCCGCAGTGGCATCGGGCGGGTGGAAACCATCAAGCCTCCCGGGCTCGCACTGGGAATTGATGAGGGGGATGTTTTTGAACGCGTCACCAAGGACCTCGACCTGCACATGGAGTCAGGCGACTGCTTACTGCTGTACACCGACGGCGTCTGCGAGGCTGTTAACAAGGCGGATGATGAGTTCGGCGCCGACCGCTTGGAAACGGAATTTCTCAAATCCGCCCCCATGGGAGCGGAGGCCATCGTCGATTCGATCCGGCAGGCGGTTTCGTCATTTGTAGGGAATCAGCCACAAATGGATGACATCACCCTGATTGCCATCGAAAAAAGATGATACGGTTTTTCATTTTACCGCTTGCATGCATCGATCTAATTTATATGATCTCTTCTATCAAGACGGGGATACTCTCTCTTGATGAACTGAACCTAATTCAAACCAAATTACAACCAAACCACTAAATCATATGAAAATCATTCAAATTATCGCAATCGCCGCCGCCGCATGTGGAGTTATGGTCAGCGCTTCCTGCTGCTCAAAGCCCGCTCCAGCACCCGTTGAAGTTGCTCCCGTCAAGTAAGGCTGGAAGTTACGTAATTCACCATCAGAAACCAGTAATAACCCCCAATCCAAAGAAACGATGAAAATTGCAATCATTCTTGCGGCAGCAGCAGGTATCGCGCTCAGCGCATCCTGTGGTTCCCAGCCAGCTAGCCAGGTTCCTCCAGCACCCATGGTGGACATTCCTGTCAAGTAACGGAAACTGTTGAACAAAACATTACCAAGGGTGGATCAGTTAGTTTGATCCACCCTTTTTTCTTGCCATGGGGTCACATTCTACCCATAAAAAAAGCCACAATCCATACACATTCTATTATCCATTATGAAAGCACTTAAGATTCTCGTCATGTTGGGCACCGTTGTCGGTGCTACCGCCCTTTCTTCCTGCGGCTGCTGCACCGGTGAGGAGCGTCCTCCCAAGCTCCGCCCACTTCCCCAGTTCAATGACGTCCCCACCCCCACGGTGGAATACGCGAAGTAAGTTTTCTTCACTGCTCTGCCCAGCGCAGTAGCTCATATTCTAGCCCGCTTTTGATCAAGGGGCCACGGATTCTTCCGTGGCCCCTTGCTGTGTCAGCCATGCAGCAAGCCGGGGAGGGGGAGCCCTCCTTGCGCATGCCCGTTTTTAGCGAGGCCAAGAAACAAGGGGCCCACACATGGCGGGCTGTTACGACTGATCTTAATCAGGCCGCCTACGCCCTGTGCTTGGGTCATGGAAATTTAGATTGTATAATTCCCTCATTAACCATAGAATGGCGAAACATTATTGATCAAATAATGATTTGATCTTCATTTCACCAAGAGGACGCATGACGAACGCTGCCACAATGAAGCGTCCGCTTACTCCAGCTCCCCGCCTAACCAAGCCCCGGTAACCCAACACACAAAACCCGATGCACAAAAAGCCCGAAACCCAGTCGACAGCACCATTCAAGGCGAAATTGCGGCACTACCACCGCACGGCTTCTCCCTCACTCTATTCGAGAAAGCAAAAACGCTGGGAGGATGTGTCCGCATCCGAGCTCGGAGACGCCTCGGTATCCGACCATCATGGCGATATTGATCTTGCCGAGAGGCTTGCTTCTGATCCCAATAAATCGAAGAAGTAAGCTCGGCTTTCCTGACGGGGCCATGCGCGCGCGACGTCGCGCATTATGTCGCACTGAGTCATATTGACACAGTCCCACATGCCAAAACCGTGCCATTGTGGCACTTTCGCACCGAGTTGCATAATCAGTTTTTTAAGTAATAATTAATGCTAACACGTTTATAATAAGCGGGTTGGTTTTTTGCGTACTGCCCTGGCACGCTGTGTGCAATAGAGGAGGCGGATATGGGCATTCCCAATCCACCATTCTCCCACTTCAGAAATCAACCACCCAATATTATGGCTAAAATACTCGGAATCGACCTCGGAACCACCAACTCCTGCATGGCTGTCATGGAGGGCGGTGAACCTCAAGTACTCGAAAACTCGGAAGGTGCACGCACCACACCCTCAGTCGTAGCTTTCACCAAAAGCGGCGAGCGGCTCGTCGGCCAGGCGGCCAAACGCCAGGCGATCACCAACGCCAAAAACACCATTTTCTCAGCCAAGCGACTCATTGGCCGCAAGTTCTCCGAACTGAGCGAGGAAGACAAGCAGCTTCCCTACAAGGGGATTGCCGCCGACACTGGCGACGCACACATCGAGGTGGAAGTCGGCGGTGAGACAAAAGTTTATTCCCCCCAGGAACTCTCCGCGATGATCCTCGGCAAGCTCAAGGCGGATGCCGAGGCCAAGCTCGGTGAAACCATCACGGAGGCCGTGATTACGGTACCCGCTTACTTCAACGACTCCCAACGGAACGCCACCAAGGCGGCGGGTGAAATTGCCGGGCTCAAGGTGCGCCGCATCATTAACGAGCCCACCGCAGCCTCACTGGCCTACGGACTCGACAAGAAATCCGATGAGAAGATCGCCGTTTATGACCTCGGTGGAGGCACCTTCGACATCTCGGTGCTGGAAATCGGCGACGGCGTCTTCGAGGTTCTCGCGACCGACGGTGACACCCAACTCGGCGGTGACGACTGGGACCGGGCGATCATCAACTGGATCGTCGCGGAGTTCAAATCCGCAGAAGGCATCGACCTGAGCGGGCAACCCGATGCGCTCCAGCGGATCCGGGAAGAGGCGGAAAAGGCCAAGATCGCCCTGAGTTCATCCCAGAGCTACGATATCAACCTGCCCTTCATCACCGCGGACCAGACCGGCCCCAAGCACATCCAGATGACGCTGAGCCGCTCCAAGCTCGAAAAAATCGCCGACAAGTTGTTTGATCGCACCAAGAAGCCCGTTCTGGACTGCCTCAAGGAGGCCGGTGTCTCGGCCAGCGAA
>JARFRT010000360.1 GCA_029287105.1 Akkermansiaceae bacterium
CCCTCACAATCAGAACGACTCACTCGTCGACATGTACTCAAGGGTGTGGGCGCGCTTGGCGCGCTCGGCGCAATGAGCTCGACGGCACTGGCTGCTGCCAAAACCGCGCCCAAGGTGACCCTGAAAAAGGGTTCTGTTATCGTCTTTCAGGGTGACTCCATTACGGATGAGGGTCGCAAAAAGGAAATCGCTGAACCGAATGACACCAAAGCTTTGGGTAGAGGCTACCCGGCCATGATCGCCGGAAGCTTACTCGGGCAGCATGCTGATTTGGAATTGAAGGTATATAACCGGGGCATTAGCGGAAATAAAATTCCGGACCTTGCCGAGCGCTGGCAGCGGGACGTGATCGACCTGAAACCCGATGTCCTCAGCATATTGATCGGAGTGAATGACCTTTGGCATCAGTTTGCTTTCGGAAGCAAATATAAGGCAACCATCAAGGATTATGAGGACGGATACCGGAAACTCATTCAGCAAACTCAGCGAGAAGTTCAAGGCGTACAGATTGTGATTTGTGAAGCCTTCACTCTCAGGGATAGCGATCACTTCAAGCCGCTGGCAAAGTACGCGGCTGCTTGTCGAAGACTCGCGACCGAGTTCAACCTACCCTTTGTGCCCTATCAGTCTGTTTTTGACTCAGCCACTCGATCTGCGTCTCAGCAGTTTTGGCTTTGGGATGGCGTCCACCCCTCTGTGCCGGGGCATGCCCTGATGGCGAGCGCATGGCGTAGTGCAACGGGGGTTTGATCAATCCACTTCTCTCATCTGCAGCGAGGGGTCAGTTTTTGATTTTACAAGGCACCCCGCTATCTCCGCCCCCACAATGCTCTCGACCAGCTCACTCAAAAAGCAAATAACTAACAGCCAGTCAGTCAAAGGAAGGAAGCAGCTTGGAGGATGTATTCCCAACACGATGCAACCCCGCCACACGATGCAAGCCTCGCCCGCCGCAAAGCGGAATCAAGTTTCCGCACTCCATATCAATACCCTCACGGGTGGGTTTGACGCGGCGTGATAAGGGTCGCCTTCACAAACACGAGGATCTTCCGACTGCAATCCGTCTGCCCCTCCTTGTTGTGGGGTGTGAAGGTGGAAATAAGACGGGATTGTTTGCTGCGCAGCCTAACTTGGGAAGTGGTGCGTTGGGTGTCGAATTCGGGGAAGATGATCCTGTTCTTTCCCCGTTTGCCTTTGCGCTCAAGCCAGATATGATCCCTGGGGTGCGTGGAGGTTTCCTGCTCAAGCCTCAGATCAATATGCTTGCCCGGACTGGAGATGGACGCTTGCACAGTCAACGTCTCACCCACATTACGAGTCTCGAATGCTGTCGGTATTTTCAGCAGGGGTGAGGTGGAATGATTGCCATCAATGCGACGTGGGCCCTGACTCCCGAAAGTCCCAGGCAATTCGGGAGGTTCATACTCCGCAGGATAGATGACTTCACGAATCGATTCGGTCGTGGTTTTTTTACCGGGCATACAAACAGTCAATGCCGTGTTGAGCAGTTTGGCATTTCCTTGTTTGGTCAGTCGCTTGATCGCTTGATAGAGCGATTCCTTGCGCGGTTGCAGATTTGCGAGAGCTTGAGCCAGTGCCTTTTGGGATACTTCATAGTGGGATGTTTGCACGCGAACATGTTGTGGCCTGACCGGTTCCTCTTCTGGTCCCGCGAGCACTGGGCAGCAGATCCACGCAAGTGCGAGCGAGCCATGGAGGAACGGTGTTTTCATGGCGGGTTAACTATTTCACCGGAAGAATGTCGGCCTTAATGAAAACAAGAACTTTGCGCGATGGATCGGTGACGCCCTTTGCGTCTTTCGGGGAAAGGGAGGCAACCAGCGCGGGCTTCCCGTCAGCCACGGTGAGTGCTGAAGTGATTCGCATCGAATACATGACGGGCATGACGATGTCGGATCGGCCGTGCTTGTCTTTCCAGTCGGTATAAGTGGTGAATTCGACGAAATACACGGTCTCGGGTGCGAAACGCAGGCTGATGGCTCGGTCATTGGGAGTGACCGAGGCTTCTATTTCCAGAGTGGTTCCAAGATTGCGTGTTTCAAACGCAGTGGGCGTAGGGCCGGTGGCAAAATCCTTGGAAGTCATTTTGCCTTGGGTTCCGTCGGGTGCATGGAGATGGATTTCATTAGGGATTTCCGGGGGTTCGTATTCGGTCGGGTAAATGAATTCCCTGATTGATTCAGAAGTGGCCTTTTGTCCGTCCGGCACGGTGAGCATGTGCATCTCGACCAGTTTGGCGTTGCCCTTTTTGATCAGCTCCGCGACACGGGCGCGCAGGGCGGTGTCCGTGTCGGTGGCTTTTTCATCGTCCATGAGCTCGGCCATGGTCAGTAGTGGCATCTCGATGTATTCAAGCTGGACACGCACATTGGGATCGACTTCGAAGGGGTTGCCGACGGGTGTCTTGTCGCTGATTTTAGCGGCCTTGGCGCTCTCAGGTGCAGCTGTCAGCGGCATCAGTCCGGCACCAAGGGCCAGTCCGATCATGGTGTATGTCAGTGTGGGTTTCATAAGTAGTAAGTAGGTTAGATTCGCGGTAACGGGGTGTCGATGGAGTTTTCCAAGACGCAAAGAGAAAACGCGCGCGCATATCGTCGTGCTAACAACGTGAAATCAGACCTTCGACGTGAACGGGGGCGGTGTTATTCAACGGATTTACTCTGTCCGCGTTTTGTAGAACGAGCCGCGCACGGGGTGGTTGCCTGGCAGGCGGCCCTAGCCGAGGAACCGGGAACTGAGTGCGGCGAGGCGTTCGGCAAGCTCGCCTGCGGTGGGTGTGAGGGGCAGCAGGGAAACATCAGCCAGATTCCAGCGGAAGATGGCTTTGTAGCCGTCCCACTCGCCTTGGCCGCCTGTGGCGAGCATCCAGCCGATGACTTGTTGATTTTCCGGCATGGTGTAGCCGACAAATTCCTCGATGCCCTTGGAATAGGCGTCGAGCCACAGCAGGGCGAGCAACAGGGTGCCGATACCGCGGCCGTGATCGCGGTCGAGCACGGTGCAGGAGAACTCAGCCTTGGTCGGGTCGTCCGGGTAGCGCCAGTAGCTGGCGGCCCCCATGCCGGGGTATTCGCGGGAGTTGTCGATGACGGCCCAGATCGCATGGCTGTCACCGTCGACGGTGAGCAGGCGGTCGAGCATCCGATCGCCGATCACTTCGCCGGTGCGTGTCCAGAAACGTTGGTAACGTGCGTCCGGCGAGAGCAACTGGTAGGCCGTGGCCAGGTTTTCCCGATCGGCTGGGCCGAGCGGCCTGGCGGAAACAGGGGTGCCGTCGCGGAGCTGGAGTGCGAGGCGGTGGTGATCAGGCGGCATTTCGGTGGGGTGCGGGAAAGGGGTGCGTTCCGATGGTTCACGGCACCGTATCTCTTGTGAATGGCGAGTCAAGACCGGCCTACCATACAACGATCGTGTAAAATGCCAGGCAATGTAAAATGCCAGGCATATAGTGATAGCCTTTTACGTTAGATCTGCTAGGTTGGTTCTATGAAAACTGATAACTCCCCTTTTGGTAGGGCAAAGAGAGGCTTGACGGATCTCGAGAAGGCGGATTGTAAGCCGGGTCACATGGGGGGTAAAACGGGGCGGATTTACCGGTCATGGTCGGGTGGGCGGCGGCGGATCCTGGGTGGGGAGGCCGATGATTATTGCTATCACGTGATGAGTCGGACCACGGGCGGGGAC
>JARFRT010000420.1 GCA_029287105.1 Akkermansiaceae bacterium
GCTCGTTCCCCAATCCCAAACACTGGTCACCTCAGTTTCTAGCCTGCCTCCTTGCCCTTCTCTTGCTGCCGCTCTCCGATGCACGAGCCGCAGACGACTCGGAAACCAGGAGGATACTCGTCGAGCTTGTCCTGGGAAACAACGAGAAGCGTGCCGAATGCCTGGAAGCGCTCTCGGATAAAAGCGACGGCATCATTGAGACTGTTGTTACCGCTTGGCGTGGTGGTGGCATCAGCACTATTCCTCAAGCTGACGGCGAGGATACCATTGTATTACTCAAATTGGATGATACCAGCTACCAAAATCTACTCGACGGGTCGTCATTCTCACCAGACTCAGAACCGAAAATTAACCGCCCCGCCCGTAGCTTGCGCAAGAAGTTGAGAAGGATCGTTACATTACTCCAACTGAACGACCCCGACCTGGACGAAAGAGTCCGTGCCGCCGAACGGCTTGGCATGAGCCAGAACCCGCAGTATGTGAGCATACTCGAAGAAAAGCTGGTTCAGCAAACCGATCCTCGCGTGAAGGACGAGTTCCTCGCGTCCCTGAGCATCTCAAAATTAAAGAACGGTTCCAAGGAAGAGTGCCTTGAGGCCATCACCAACCTTGGAAATTTAAAATCATTTGCCGCCCGTGACTTCCTTGAGGAAACCCGGGTGGAATATTCAGACAAGGAAGACTCCGGTGAAATCCTTGCAGCCATCCAATCGGCATTGAAGAAAATCGATGAGCACCAACGCTTTGTCGACTGGATGGGCACACTCCTGAGGGGCCTGAGCCTAGGCTCCGTTCTCCTCCTCGTATCCTATGGCCTGGCCATCACCTTCGGCCAGATGGGTGTCATCAACATGGCGCACGGTGAGTTCATTGCAATCGGTGGCTATACCACCTACTTCATCCAAAACACATTTGCCGCAAAATATGGTGAGGCCAGCTCAGCATTTGGTTGGTATTTCGTAATCGCACTCCCATGCTCCTTTTTGGCTGCCGCGATCGCTGGTGCCATTCTCGAAAAAGGACTCATCCAATTTCTCTACAAACGCCCACTCGAGTCACTGCTTGCCACGTGGGGTGTTTCCATGGTTCTCCAGCAAGTATTCCGCTTGAAGTTTGGCGCCGCTAACGTGGCGGTATCATCGCCGGAGTGGTTGTCCGGCAGTTATCATTTGGCAGGGGTCTCGATGTCGTATAATCGACTCCTGCTCATTGGCTGCGCACTCTTACTCATTGTGGTCACCTGGCTACTCATGAACAAAACAAACTGGGGGCTGCATGTTCGCGCCACCATGCAAAACCGCCAGATGGCGAGTAGCCTCGGCGTGCCGTCCGGACGAGTCAACATGCTCACCTTCGCCTTCGGGTCAGGTCTTGCTGGTCTGGCAGGGGCATTCATTTCCCAAATCGGAAACGTTGGCCCGTCGATGGGCAATACCTACATTGTCGACAGCTTCATGGTTGTCGTTGTTGGAGGCATCGGCAACCTCTTCGGTGCGGCCATCTCCTCCTTCGGAATCGGAGTAATCGACCAATCACTACAACCCCTGTTCGGTCCGGTGATGGGCAAGATCACGGTGCTATTTATGATTATTATATTCCTGCAGTTCAAACCAGGAGGACTGTTCCCGTCGCGATCACGTAGCCTTGATGATTAAATCCTGCGAACTGCCCCTAACCTATTTGTAATCATGACTAGATTGCCCCATTTGTTAAAGGAACGATCCGACCAGACATTTCTCGTTCTGCTCTTCCTCTTTGTCTGTATTCTCATCCTCGGCAATGCCTATGGCACCGAGGGATCAGCCTTTCATTTTTCGAGTTTCACCCTCAGCGTCTGGGGCAAATACCTCTGCTATGCCGTTCTCGCCATCAGCCTGAACATGCTATGGGGCTACACGGGTCTCCTGTGTCTGGGGCAATGCCTCTTCTTCGCTCTCGGCGGCTACGCCTTTGGCATGTATCTGATGCTGATGATTGGCGAGGATCCCGTCTACCATACCACCCTACCCGACTTCATGGACTTCATGGGCATGAGTAAGCTTCCGGCTATTTGGAAACCCTTTTACAACCCCGTGGTCGCCATTCTCGCTGCCGCGATCGTTCCTGGCTTTGTCGGCTTCGCCTTTGGCATCTTGGCATTCCGATCCAGAATCAAGGGTGTCTATTTCTCCATTCTTACCCAGGCGCTCACCTATGCCGCGGCTCTGCTTTTTTTCCGAAACGAATTTGGTTTCGGAGGCAACAATGGCTTTACTGACTTCAAATTCATCCTCGGTGCCGACATCCGGGAAGAGTCCACCGCACGGTGGCTCTTTGCCGCATCTGCGGTTCTTCTGGCCGGGGTCTACTGGTTGATTTCCTGGATGCTTAAAACCAAGTTTGGCAAAGTGCAGCGCGCCATCCGCGACTCGGAGAACAGAGTTCGATTTTCAGGATACTCAACGACCCACTTCAAGGTGTTTATTTTCACCGTGAGTGCGATGATTGCCGGACTGGCTGGGGCCCTCTATGTGCCGCAAGCCGGCATCATCAACCCCAGCGAAATGTGGCCAACCAAGGGGCTCGATATCGTTGTGTGGGTCGCCGTAGGCGGCCGAGGAACAAAGATGGGTCCTATCATCGGAGCTCTGGCCGTCAATTTCATCAAAAGCTGGGCAACCCGGGCTCACCCCGAGAGTTGGCTGATCATTCTTGGTGCTATTTTCATATTTGTCGTCCTCTTTATGCCTAACGGACTCGTAGGTCTCTGGTATCAAATCAAGGACTACATCAATAAGATCAAAAACAAAAAAACTCACAACAACACAGCGGTTGAGAGCGCCTAATTCATTCATTCACTGCCGATGTCCCATCCTCCACTATACCGCGACACAGATCTGGTCCTCTCGATTGAAGCCGTCACAAAATCCTTCGATGGTTTCAAAGCAATCAACGATCTTAATTTCTACCTCGGTGAAGGTGAGTTGCGCACCATCATCGGGCCTAATGGCGCAGGAAAG
>JARFRT010000421.1 GCA_029287105.1 Akkermansiaceae bacterium
GTATCAAACGACAGAGTGAAGTCCGATGTTGCAAGAGCTGCCATTGAAAGGCCTGTGTCGGCAAGGATGCTTTGGACCGAAAAAACCGCAAAGGATTTAAACTGTACCCCCGAGTTGCTTCCTGCTCCCAGGCGAAGATCCGTAGCGCCAGCGGTGACATAGCCGTTTCCGGCAACGGCTTTCGCGTTGCTACCGGTAGCAACTAATGCTGCACTTGCAGTGCCAGCGGTGACGAGTAATCCCGCAGTGGCCGTGAGTGTGAGGAGTTTGTTTTTCATGGTGTATTTTTTCATGGTTATTGGTCAAATGGTTCGAACGATGTGTATTTCTCACTTCGCGACCGCGCCGTCCATGACGAACAACGCAAGTATGTTTCCCCCTGATGGGGTAGGTTCGGCTGATTGTCCTCGACCCCGAAGGCTTGCCGGTTACCATTGTGGCATGAGCGCCGAATCATTCGCCTCACTTTCCGAACAAGTGGCCGGCAGGATCATCCTGCGCGTGCAGGACGGCACATGGACGGACCGCATTCCCGGTTGTAAGACCTTGGCCCATGAGTTCGGCGTCAACCACAAGACCTGTGAATCCGCCCTCAAATTGCTGGAGGCTCGGGGTGTATTGGTCTCACTCGGCCGGGGGCGCACCCGCAAAGTCGCGGCCTCGTTCAACGCCAAACCGAAAAAGCTGAGGGTCATGTTGCTGCTCTACGAAAAAAAAGACGCCAACGATCCCATTGTGGTCGAAGTGCTCTACCGTCTGCGTGATTCCGGCCACGATGCCATCTACGCCGAGCGAACCCTGCTTGGATTGCAGATGGACGTGAAGCGCGTCTCTGGCTACGTGGAAAAAACGAAAGCGGATGCATGGATCGTGCTGGCCGGCTCTGCAGAGATCCTGGAATGGTTCGCCCAGTCTCCATTCCCAGCCTTTGCCCTTTTTGGGCGGCTGGATCGCAACATCCCGATCGCCTGCGTAGGTCTTAGCAAGCTGGATGCGGCGCGCGAGTTGACGGAACGGTTGCTGAGCCTTGGGCACCGGCGCATTGTTTTCATCACTTCGGAGCAGCGGCGAAAACCCGCGCCTGGCTTGCTCGAGCGTTCTTTCCTGCAAAGACTGGAAGACGAGGGCATCGCGACCGGCGCCTACAACCTGCCTGATTGGGGCAAACGGCCCGGCGATCTGCAGCAGGCCATGAAATCCCTTTGTCAGGTCACACCACCCACCGCCGTGATCGCCGATGAGCCCGCACTGTTCCTGGCCATCATGCAGCAACTTTCACGGCTGGGTTACAATGCGCCGGAACAAGTCTCCATCGCCTGCCTCGATCAGGATTCGGTCTTTGACTTCACCTGCCCGGCCATCACCCACTTGCAGTGGAACCCTGACTCCATAATCAAGCGTATTACCAAATGGATTCAACAGACCAGCTCAGGCAGAGATGATCGACACAAGAACATCGTAAAGGCGAAACTGCTAGTCGGCGACACCATAGGCCCCGCACCCAAGGGCGACCTGTCATCATGAACGGATGCCGGGGATTTGCTTTTTCACTGAGCGCGCAGACTGAACCCGCGAAAGCCCATCGCGGCTTTGATGATCCCAAAGACAGGTTGGGCGGTGTGGTTTCGCCTTCCATACAACGCCTTGCCCTTCTCGGTGCGTAGCTTGTCGCGCATCGCCACGAGTCTCTCATCGGCGGGCTCCCTCACCGCTCGCGTGCTTGCGCTGCCCGGCCGGAAGTCTCGAGTTCCTCGATGGCCCGCGCCATCTTGCTGGCGAGCTTTTCGCGGCGAGCGATTTGCCTCACTAAGTTCGCCCTCCGGGCAGCCTCCGGCTGGCTATCTCCGCTTCGCTCCGGTTCCTCGGGCACCCACTGACGCAGGCCAGGAGGCAGAAGCATCGGAGTATTACGGCCTACGGAAACCAAGCGTGCGGCGATGCGCTGAGGCTAACAAATTATCGGTCCGATGCAAAGTCCGACACGCTCCTAGCAGTAAGCGGTGAATTAGATTGAAAAATCTGACCCACAGTCTATCCTTCCGCCTTGTGAATACAACCCCGCCCTCAATAATGAAATCCTTAGTTGCGGCAGTCGCTTTAGTTCAAGCATTAGCCGTCTTAGCTCTTCCAATTCTGTTTGTAACAACGCTGTCGTCATGCGGACCGGCGGCTTTGACGGGGACTTGGAGTGATGATGATATTGGTGACTTGATTCAGGGACATCGCGAGAAGAAGCACGCACCGCCAGAGAGCGTGTGGAACGCGGTGGGGGTTTGGAAAAAGGTTTCTCAAAATCCGGCGACCTACATACCGACCGGATATTCTACGGGTGCGGCGCGAGGCAATGCGAACGGCAACTGGTTTGAGGACAAACGTGACGGAAAGAGGCTGTTTGTCCCGGCTCAGGGAGCGGACGGATTGTCCAAGAAAATCCTGACGAAGGATGCACACAAGGCGATCACCCCAACACCCGGGACCCCAACACCAGGGAAGGAGAGACATCCTATTAGAGATATCTTCGACTTGTTCCGCACAGCAAAAAAACACTGAGAGGATGGAGGCTAAAGGATGAAAATACAGTTGTGCCATCCATGATGAAACGCGAACGAGTAGATTATCTCAATCACCAGCCTATGCTCATGACAGGGACTCCAACCACCTCACTCAAAAAGCAAATTCCTAGCAGTCCCATAGAGTGACCCCATTGATGGAGCCCATTGATGCGCGGGTCGTCTTTTCATCAGGATGCATAAAAGCTTCCCGTCCGTCCCCGGCACCTTCCTGATGGGAAGTCCCGATGTGGAGGTTGGCCATATTGACAACGAATGCCCCCAGACTCAGGTGACAATCACCCAGGGATTCTTCATGGGCAAGTATGAGGTGACGCGGGCGGAATACTTCGCGGTCATGGAGGCCGCTCCGAGCTACGCGGCCAAGGATTCCACCCCGAGCTATTTCGGCAAAGATACGACGCTTCCGGTTGAGTATGTGAACTGGGAGGAAGCGTCGGCGTATTGTGCGTTTTGACGACCACGGAGCGGGCGGCGGGGCGCTGTTCGGCGGATTGGTC
>JARFRT010000439.1 GCA_029287105.1 Akkermansiaceae bacterium
GGTTGATGTTGCGGGATGATTCCGGGGTGGAGTGGTGGACGTTTGTGGTGTTAGGTGTGTTGCTCACGCTGTCCCAGATATTCGAATTCATGAGCGGGGCGATGGGGACGCGATGGTTCGGAGGCACCCGATGGGGCGCGGCGGGTGCCTTGATCGGAGGCATCGTCGGCATGTTTTTTATCCCGTTCGGTTTGATTCTCGGGCCGTTGATTGGCTCGATGTTCTGTGAATTTGTTTTTGCCAAGAAGGAGGTGAGGCCGGCGACTGTGTCCGGTGTCGGGTCGGTGCTGGGAACGATGGCCGGGCTTGTGGTCAAGGTGATCGTCGGGGTGATGATGATCGTGTGGTTTGTGGTGGATGTCATCTGGATTTGATCAGCCCTCTGCGCAGGGCGCAAAAAAGCCGGAGGGGAGACCCCGCCGGCTTTGGTTGATTTTGATTGATTGATTTAACCTTACTTGGGAAGCACCACTTTGGGAGCGTCCGTACCTGTCGGCACATCAGCAAGGGTGTCTGTCCAGACATCGGTTTCAAACAATGTGATACCGCCACCCACGTTGGCCGTGTCGTCGGTTTTCTTGAGACGGTACTGTTTGACGGCACCGTCAATACGAAGAACAACACACTTGCCGTCATAAGGGTCGGGCTTGAATTTTGTTTCGTTGGCCATGGGCGCGCACAGAAGAGGCAGGCCTGTGTTATTACTTGTCGACAAGTTGACAACGTAGGCAAAGCCACATTCGCCAGCCTTGAGGATTTCAGATTTTGTTTTGATGTTGTTATCCGGGGTGCCGGCTGTCGGCGAACCAGCTTTGGCGTAGAAGATCTCCTCAGAAGAGGTGTATCCTCCGGCAATGAACTGACCCAAATAATCGTTGGATTTGCCGGTGTAACCAGTCAGGTCGGTGTCGGCGGCGGCGGTCTGGTCATTCGGAAACGCTCCGAAATCCTGGTCAAACTCGACCATAAGCAGGAAAACCTGCTTGGCATTACTGACCGCTGTCGTTGCGGCAGCTTTTTTCTGCTGTTTCATGATCACGGGTGTCGCCATGGCTGCGAGAGCCGCGATGATGGCGATCACGACGAGTAGTTCCACCAGGGTGAAGCCCTTTGTCATATGTTTATTGCTTAGTTTCATGGTATGGTTTCTATTGGTTCCTATTGGTTGTTATTTGTGGTATTCTTCCTTTTATCAGGTGCTTATTATTTTTTCTATCAACGGCGGCGTTTTCACAAGATATGAAGCTGCTACCGACATCTGCAAACTACTGTGGATACGCCACGCCGCAAGGCAAAATAAGACAAGAGTGTCATTAAATAGGCCTACGGGCGTTTGAAACAATCCGCCAGACTGTCAAGGTCTGTTGACGATACCTGATCGGCCTCAAGTATGGCCCGTCTTTGCAGGGTGGTGATTTCGGCAACGCCTTTGCGGGCGAGGTCGAGCATCGCGGTCATTTGTTCGCCGGTGAAGACACTTTCCTCTCCGCTGCCCTGGAGTTCGACAAACTCGAGATCCTCGGTCATCACGATGTTGAAATCGACGGTGGCGTTTTTGTCCTCGGGGTAGTCGAGGTCAAGGATGGCGGTGTCCTGGTAAATGCCGGAACTGATGCCGGTGATGAGTTTTTTCATCGGGAAGGATTTGATCTTCCCCGCGGCGAGCAGTTTGTTGAGGGCGATGGCAATGGCGACACAGCCACCGGTGACGGAGGCGGTGCGGGTGCCGCCGTCGGCCTGGAGCACGTCACAGTCAAGCCAGATGGTACGTGGTCCGAGCGCTTTGAGGTCGACCACGGCCCGGAGCGAGCGGCCGATGAGTCGTTGGATTTCGGACGAGCGGCCGTCGAGCCGGCCGGCGGAGATGTCGCGTTGTTTGCGATCGATTGTGGAGTACGGCAGCATGTTGTATTCAGCGGTGAGCCAACCGCCGCCTACTTTCTGGTACTTCATCCACCGCGGAACGTCTTCCTGCACGGTGGCGGCGCAGATGACGCGAGTGTTGCCGAAAGAGACGAGTGTGGATCCGGTGGCGTGGGGTGCGATTCCGGATTGGAAGGTGATGGGGCGGAGTTGGTCGTGATTACGGCCGTCGGGTCGGGTCATGCATGTAGTTCTAAGTTTGAAGTTTGAAGTTTCAAGTTTGAAGTGTATAAGATTGGCACGGATGAGAGAAACGTTGGACGAGCTTGAGCAGTGGGGGACCGAAGTCATTTTTGGGCGTGCCCGGGGCTTTCGTGCGGCGATGATGCGACTGTTCCTGTGGAGTTTGTCGGGAATTTACCGTTTCGGAGTGGCGGTCAGGCTGCGTCGTTACCGGCGTGGGAGGAAGCCGCAGCATTACCTGGGGACGCAGGTGATCAGTATTGGCAATCTGACGGTGGGCGGGACGGGCAAGACGCCGGTGGTTGAGCTTTTTGCGCGGACACTGAGGGACCAGGGCCGGAAGCCGGCCATATTGAGTCGTGGCTATAAGAGTAAGAAGCTGGCCAAGGCGCAGGAGTGGTACCGGCGGGAGGGTGGTGACCTCATCCCGGCGGAAGAAATGCCGAAGGTGGTGAGTGAGGGGGGCAAGCCCTTGTTGCGGGTGAAGCACGCCGGTGACGAGCCATGGATGTTGGCCAAGAACCTTCCCGGTGTATCGGTGGTGGTCGACAAAAACCGGGTCAAAGGCGGTAGTTTTGCGGTGAGGGAGTTGGGGGCGGACACATTGATTCTTGATGACGGTTTGCAGTATCTCAACCTGGCGCACTCGACGGATGTCGTGTTGGTCGACCAGAGCGCGCCCTTTGGGACAGGCCAGATGTTGCCACGGGGGACGCTGCGGGAGCCGCGGCGCAATTTGTGCCGGGCGGATTATATATTCATCACCAAATGCGACGGCAGCTCGAACGAGCAACTTATTCAGAAGATGCGTCGCTACAACAAACATGCGGAGATCATCGAGTGTACGCATGGTCCCCAGCATTTGGAGAATTTGTACACCGGCGAGCGGGAGTCGTTGGATTATTTATCGAAGAAATACGTGGCTGCCATCAGCGGGATTGCGGTGCCCGGGAGTTTTGAGAAGATCCTGAGGACTCTGGGTGCACGTGTTGAATTCCATCGCGTATTCTCCGATCACCACTCGTTTAACCAGAAGGAGATTGACCGTTTTATGATGCGTTGTGTGCAGCGCGACATTGAATTGATCATTACCACGGAAAAGGACGCGGTGCGTTTCATCAAGCCGACCGAGCTGGATGTGCCGGTGTATTTCCTGAGGATTGAGGTGGATATCCTGGAAGGGCAGGAAGTCTGGGATAGACTGGTCGGCCGGATTTGCGGGGGGAAGCGGGGTGCCGATCCCCTGTTGTTAAGGCAATTGGTGGGCT